>JAFYQY010000078.1 GCA_017559685.1 Alistipes sp. | reverse complement strand
TAACTTTTTCATATTTGTTTGATTTTTTATTGTTTAGCGCAAGCCTTTGCTCTTCAAGTAGTCGTGCACAATCTCGCAATAATCAGTCTGGATAAAATCGGTATCGCTCTCCAAGAACTTGTCGAGATAAGTGTAGTTGCCACTGTAAATCTTTGAGTCGTAGGTAAGGATATTCGAGTAGGTCAACAGATTATCCTTGTGCAAGTCGCGCGAAATAGAGGTGCCATCCACCCAGATATTGTACGAATACTGGAACAACTTTGCGCTTGGCAACTCCTTGTACTGCTGAGTATCGCTCGATTTGCTGATGTGTGGGTGAACACAGAAGTTATAGATGCCACCCTCTTCAATCGCATACTCAATATAGTTGCGGCAGGTACTATAACCCGACTCGTAGGTCATAACCTGGTTACCCATTCCAGCCGCCACAATCTCACGAATGAGTTTACGGCGGTTGCTAACAGCCTTAATATCGAGATTTACATAGATCTTATCCTTACAAGCCTCCAACACCTGCTTCAAGGTTGGAGTGTAGGTGTAGTTGCCGTCGGCATCCTTGTAGTATTTGCCGTTGCCAGAAATCATAGCATAGCTCTGAATCTCCTCGAGAGTGAGATCGGCAACTTTTAGATTCTTTCCTGTGGTAGCCTTGATTGTCTCGTCGTGTACCATAACGAAGTGACCATCGCTTGTGGTGCGAACATCCAACTCCACCATATCGGCACCATTGGCTACTGCATAGCCGATAGCTGGAACCGAATTATCGGGAGCACCCGCAGCCTTACCTGCCTTGGTGTTGCCACGGTGAGAGACGATATACACGTGCTTAATCTCGCCTCCATTCTTGCGAGCCGCCTTGTTGTCGTCAGCAATCTGGCACAAGAAGGCATATAGGTTGCGCTCCTCATCCGGAAGTTCGGTGTTGCCTCCTCCGTTGTTGCCACCTCCGTTGTTGCCGCCATCGTCTATCGGCGAGCAAGCAAACAATGCAGCAGCGGCAATACAGAATGATAAATATGTGAAAACTTTACGAATCATAGTTGTTTTTATTTTTGCGGATGACACCTGCCCGACTCTCGGGCAGGCGACACCTCGCATATTTGTTACTGCTGAACACCGCAACGACGGTGGTTACCGCCGTGCATAGGCCAAGACGATACTGCTGCACCTGTACATCCCTCGTACGAGAGGCAGAGAACGCCACTGAGTGCGCCACCGCTAACTGCGTCACGACGCTCGTCGTCAGCAAAGTTTACATAGATCTTACCATCAGGACCAATAGCTGGCGAGCTCCATACCTTTGGATACTCGAGGCCCTCGTAGTGCGAAGCATAGCGAGAATCGTTTGCAAGCAAGATTCCGATGTTACGCTTAACGAGCAACTCGAACTCACCGCTAACAGCATCCTTCAACTTCACGATGTAGTAGTGACCCGACTCTGTACCGAAGTGGATGTTACCTGCTGCATCAACAGCTGGCGAACCCGAAACCTTCTCCATAGTCGAGAAGCGAGCTATAACCTGCTCCTTAGCAAGGTCAACGATAGCGATACCGCCGTTAGCCTTACCGAGGGTGTTGTTCAACGACGCTACTGCGTAGCCATCTGCTGTGATTGCCACACCTCCCTGGTCCTGAGCATCGGTATTCGAGATGTATACCTGCGAAACCACGATACCGTTCTCACTATCTACCGCATAGACATTTGTGCCAATACCGTCGGTCATAACACCGCAAACGCAGTCGATACCACCAACATTCACGCAAGCGAGGTTACCTGTTGCATTTGCAGTTGGAGAATATGGTGCAGAGCTGAATACGCGGTTCCACTCGTTCGAATTGCTATTGTTTGCATTTTTGAGCGCAACTCCAGCCATTGAGAAGATACCATAGCTACCACCACTCCAATTAATATAGCCCGACTTGTTCAATACAACACCTGCAACAACACCACCAGCAGGGCCACCACCACCATTTGCACCAGCTGCATAGCCCAAACGAGTACCGTCAGCCTTGTTGATAGCGATTACCGAACCTGTATTACCATTGTTACCGCCATAAACGCAAGTTTCGTCGATAGCAACGTGCTGACCATTTACTGCTGGCAACAAAGTTCCGTGCGAAGTCGATACATAGAAGTTTGTGAAGCGCCACTTCTCGGTTCCGTCTGGGTTTACAGCTACATATACACCATAGCCCTTATCGGTGCCGCTACCAATATACACTGTACCGTCAGTATCGATAGCAGGAGTACAGTTTGTTCCCGACTGCGAAGCGAGTTTAAGGCTCCAAAGCTGATTACCCTGAGCGTCAAACTTACGCAACAAGTTGTCGTTACAAGTAGCGTAAACCTCACCTGATGCAGTAACTGCTGGCGAAGTCTTCGAGCTATAACCCTCGAGTACGCCACACCAGTTGAGAACGAGATCACCTGTATCTTCCAACTTAGCTGGGTTAACAACCAAAATCTTAACCTTCTCAACCGAAGTCGAGCCATTCGATGCTGTCATCTTTACACGGTAGGTACCGTTCGAGATAAAGCTGTAGGTTGCCTGCAACTTACCGCCAACCAACTCGCCACGCAACACATCCAACGAAGTGTTTGTGTCGATGTCGATAATCTCCCAAGTACAGCTTGTTACGCCGTTTTTGGTATTGGTGAATGTTACAACCTCACTTGCATAGCAAGGGTTTGGGTTGATTGTAAAATCTGCATGCAAAAGAGCATCTCCTCCCTTGTCGGTTGTACAACCGCAGAATACAGCTGCAATCGCAGCAATTGTCAAGAAAAATAACTTTTTCATTTTGATAGTTTTTAAGTGTTATTATAATCTTTGATTTGTTGTCTTATTCGGTATAACCAGGATTCTGCGGATAGTTGTTATGACCTGCCAAATCACGCTCATCCTGCGGAATAGGCCAATTCAACAGATAGTCGCCCGCCCAATTGGTGTAGAGATCTGTGCGGCGAGTACGCTTGATGTCAAACCAACGATGACCCTCAGCGAAGAACTCACGCTGATTCTCGTCAAGAATAAGGTTTTGGTACTCCTTTGCCGACATTGCATCAGGAAGAGATACCGAGTCGTAGCGGCTCTTCATAAACTCCTTCATTGTAGCCAAGCCATCAACCTCGCCCTGCATCTCTGCCTTTGCGAGATAGATATCCGCCAAGCGCAATACCATAAGTGGTGAAGCCGAAGCGTTCGTATTCTTGACATACTGACCCAATGCATCGTTGCCATTCGGGAACTTGATGATTGGAAGCGCATCATCCTCCTTGAATGTTGGAGCCTTACGATGGTCGGCGCTTGCATAACTCGAATCGTTAAAGAGTGACGAGTGGAGTTTCTCTGCTGGCGAATAGGTCCACGAGCCATCAACATCGTTGATTGCCTCCCACAATGTCAAGAAGCCAGAAGAACGTTTGTTTGCCCAAGAGAGAATTACCTCCTTGTTGGTATTGCCAGCAACAAACATCTCGGCATACGAGGTCGATGTTTTGCTCAACTCAAACGACTTATGTCCGATAAGTTTGTTTGCATAGATCAGGGTGTTTTCCTTGTCGCCCATCCACATATATACCTTTGTAAGCAAAGCCCAACAAGCCTCCTTCGAAGGGTAATATGGTGAGGTGAAGTTATTCAACTCCTTCTCTGCGTTCTCCAAGTCGTTGATGATACGAGCCCAAACCTTTGCCTGATGGGCATCGCTAATCTCGAATGGCACAACATTATTTGTTGTAGCTGTGAGCAATGGCACACAGCCGAAACGAATTGTAAGATTGAAATAGATGTATGCACGGCAGAACAATGCTGTGCCTCGTGCCTCACGTGCAGTGGCGCTCGATGACGAGCCTGCCGAACTTAACAACGAGTTTACATCATAGAGTGTGGTGAAACCCTTCTGCCAGCGACTCTTGGCTGTGCTTGACGAAGAGGTTGCAGTGAGGTCGTGAGCCATAACCTCCTTACCGCCCGGACCTGCGATATAGTTCTCCGATAGAACATCACCATCGAGCCAGAAGCTCTGGGTGAAGCCCTCCATATTGTAGAGAACTCCATTTGTCAATCGTCCGAGGTCGTCCTCCGAGAGTTTGTCACTCGGGATAGCGTGCTTTGGTGATACATCATCAAGCATACCTGCGCAGCTCGACATCGCAACAGCCATAACGCTTATAATGGATATGATTAAAATCTTTTTCATAGCTTATTTTTCCAATAGGTTAGAACTTGATATTAGCACCAAAGAGGAACGAACGCATTGTTGGCGAGTAACCGAAGTCGGTACCATAGTTTGCGTGCGCTGGATTGTTGTTCATCGAAACCTCTGGGTCGTAACCCGAATACTTCGTGATGCAGAATGCGTTATCCACGGTGAAGTAGACCTTCACTCCACGCATATGAGCCTTGTCCATCCACTTCTTAGGGAGGTTGTATGCCAATGTAATCGACTTGACCTTCAAATACGAAGCATCTTCAAGGAAGCGAGACGAGGTGAGGATGTTGTAGTCAACATCATAGCCCTTGTGTGCACCCGAAATAAGCGGACGAGGCGTCGAATCTGAGGTTCCCGGACCACGCCAATAATCGAGAGCTGCTTGACGACTTACATTGAAGTAGTTGGTCTCCTTACTCTTGCCCTCCTCAGGAATAGCAACAGAGCCTGCCGAAAGACCCAAGTGCTCGGTGCCCTCCTGGCCGCAGCCCTTCCAAGCCGAGAAGATCTTGCCGCCAATCGAGTACTGCAAGAAGATATTCAACTCGATACCCTTCCACGACATATTCGACGAAATACCACCAAATACATCAGGGGTAGCCTTACCGCAAATCACACGGTCGTTATCATCGATATCGCCATCGCCGTTCTTATCGTAGTACTTAACATCACCTGCACGAACTCCCTTTGCGTAGAGCTTCTCGGGAACCTCCGAGTCGTACTGATAGATGCCATCCATACGGAGCATATACCAAGTAGAGATTGGCTGACCTGTGATAATGGCGTGCTTGTTACCACCATAGAGGTTACTTGCTGTCTGCACGATGATATCGGTACCATCGAGAAGCTTTACAAGGGTATTCTTACCCCACGAGAGGTTACCGTTCAAATCCCACTTGAACTCACGATCGATAACACGACCACCTACGCTGAACTCAACACCGACATTATCCATTGTACCGATGTTCGAGGTGAGCGAAGTAAATCCTATTGTCGAAACTACCGGCTTTCCATAGAGCAAATCATCGGTGCGAGAATAGAATGCATCGGCATTACCATAGAGGCGACCATCGAACAACTCGAAGTCGAGTCCGACATTGAACTTGGTAGATTTCTCCCACTTGATATTCTGTGCCACAGACGAAATCTGCATACCGGCCGAGCCATTGTACGACGCACCTGCCGAAACAAGCGACATTGCAGCCCAGTTGCCGATACCAGCCATCGAACCTGTCTGACCGGCACTCAAACGAATTTTCAACTCATTAAGTACAGTATCCTTTGGCATAAAATCCTCATTCGAGAGAATCCACGCAATGGAACCGGCAGGGAAA
Source organism: Alistipes sp. (assembly GCA_017559685.1). The sequence continues at coordinate 6,962 of JAFYQY010000078.1, read as the reverse complement.
AATCCGTAACGGCTGCTCTTAGGAAAACGTGATGAGCCATCAGCTCGGAACGAGAAGTTCAAGATATACTTATTATCCCAGTTTACCGCACCACGGAAGAAGTACGATTCGAGAGCATACTCATTGAAACCTATCGAACCCGCATAAATCTGCGAACCCGAAGTGATGAGGTCGAAGCTCGACGATGGGAAAGCTCCATTTGCATAGTTGTCCGACTTTGCACCAAAAGTCTCGTACTCGTAGTGCTCGAACGAGTGACCAACCATTGCCGAGTACATCAAACGATCCCACTCGTTGTTGTACGAAATGATATTGTCGACAACATAGCGGAACGAGTTATTCTTCTGCTCCGAGAGGGCACTCCAATCGGCGTGATAGCGACGGTCGGTGTGATTTTCGGTAATCTTCTTGATAACCTTGTCGTAGATGCTATAACCACTAATCGAAGGCTGCCATTTCAAACCCTTGATTGGCGACACCTCGAACGAAACGGTACCTTGCAACTGATACTTGTTGGTGTAGTAGTCCTCCTCGTTGATCATCATAACAGGGTTGTGGCGCACGAGTCCGTGCTCGCTCATAATGCGATACGAGTCATCTGCATTGTAAGGTGTAAACCAAGGCTGCTCCTCACGTGCTGCACGCAAGATTTTGAGTGAGCCATCGGTCTCCTCCACCTGATTATAGCGAGCGTATGCACCCGAGAGGTTCAAATTCATTTTGAGCCACTTCGCAATCTGATGTGAGAACTTTGCACGACCCGTATATTTGTAGAACGAGGTTGTGTTGAGGTAGCCATCCTGCTGCTCCAAACCTGCCGACACATAGAAAAGAGTCTTTTCGTTACCACCCGAGAGGTTTGCAGTTGCACCACTGCGAAGAGCAAATTTACGTGATATAGCAGCAACCCAATCGTAGTCGGTAGTGTTCTCCGGAATATACAACTGCTTGAACTGATTCATCTGCGCATTGTAGTTATCTATCGCAGTCTGCATCACATTGATATACTCGGCACGATTGGCCATCTTGATATCGTGGGCAACCTGTGCTACACCACAGTATCCATCGATATTGACAGCAGTATTACCCTTCGAGCCCGACTTGGTTGTGATGATGATAACACCCGAGTTTGCACGAGAACCGTAGATTGCGGTTGCCGACGCATCCTTCAACACCTCCATACTTTCGATATCGTTGGCATTGATGTTTGGATAGGACTCGGCAGGGATTCCATCAACCACATAGAGTGGAGCCGAGCTACCCGAAATCGAACTAACACCACGAACGATGATGTTTGGAGTTGAACCTGGGATACCCGACGAGTTCGAAACACTAACTCCCGTTACACGACCTTGGAGCGACTTCATTGGATCCACCTCGGCACCTCGTGTAATGTTGTCCATCTTGATACTTGCAATCGACGAGCTAACGAGCTTCTTCGACTGAGTACCATAACCAACCACAACAACAGCATCAATATCCTCTGCGCCCTGTTTGAGGGTAACATTGATAGCTGTTCGGTTGTTTACCGCCAATGTCTGAGTCTCGTATCCGAGGAACGAAACCACGACAACTCCATTGGCAGGTACCGTCAGTGAGTATTTGCCGTCGATATCGGTACTGCTACCGTTGAGCTCGTTGTTTTTTTCAACTACCGCTGCACCGATAACCGGTAATCCGGTCGTATCGACAACAACACCCGATACAGTAATGCGCTGAGCATTTGCTGCACTTGATTCTTGGGCATAGGCATTAAAACCAACCATCTGCACACATAGCGCTAAGACGATTGCCATAACCCTCATCCCGAACTTTTTTAGTAAGTTTTGAATCATAGGTTTGATTTTTTAAAATTAGTTAATAGTTGTTTTGTTAAAGTTTATATTTATTTAAACGTCGTAACCTGCTGAACATCAATGTATTAAACCTCAAAATCCCCCCCCCCGAAAAATCGGGGGAAGGATTTTGTTTATTAAGGGATGTATTACAATAACAAAGATAGAAAAAAAATCTCTATTTATACAAAAGTATAAAACTTTTTTAGAGGGGAGTGAGGTGTTTAATAGGACGAGATAGGATTCGGGCTTGCGCCCTTGATAGGACGAGATGGGATAAAATAGGACTTTCTATCTAATCCTATCAAGCACCGCAAGTGCGCATCCTATTTAATCCTATCCAAATCCTATAAACCCTTAACACCAGCATTCCACAACAGAACTTTTCCCCACAGCAGGACTCGAACGGTCGCCGCAGGTTTGAGCAGACCGAAGGGAGGCGATTACAATCGTAGATTGTTGGCTTTGGCTGATAAGGGCTGAAAATTCATTTTCAAAGACAATTATCAGACAAAGACAAGAGATTGCGATAGCAATAATCGCCGACCAAAGATAAGTCTGCCACACCGCCACCGACTGACCGACCCCGGCTCTGGGTCGAACAGTCGTCCACGCCCAACAGACACAAAAGAAAGAGAAGTTCTTTTGAACTTCTCTTTCTGTACTCCGTGGCATTCTGTTTTCGAACAATTTGGGGTGTTGCATTCTCGTGGGTCGAACGGTCGCAGCAGTCGAGAGGTGACCAAGTAGGAATTTTAAGATAGACATTAAAACCAAAGGTTTTTAGAGAAAAAATTAGACAATAGCAACCAAACTTGTTTGAGATGCTGTTGGCTAATTTATTATCGTAGTTGCGTAGCAACAATGGCTATCTTACAGCCGCACGCAGACAAGTCACCCGAGACGCCACCGACTGAACGCCCCCGGCGAAGGGTAACGAAAAAAGAGGAAGACTCTCATCTTCCTCTTTTTCGTACCCTATGATGTCCTATTTTCGAACGAGTTTCTTCGTGACTTAGGTCGTCTTTGGTCACTGCGTGATATTGCTCCCAATCCGAATAATCTTCCGTGGGTCGAAAGTTTTGAGCGATTGTGAAAAATCACTTGACTTTGTATCCCTATTACCTTATTATATTAGTAGGGATACCCCTAACTGCGCCGATGGTGTCGGTGCCGTTCAATAATAATGATTCTAATATAAATAGTTAAATGGCTAAGAAAGAAGAAAAACGGTCATTTGTAATGTATGACTCCTTTTTGGAGGCGATGAAGCACCTAAACGATGCAGAATTTCGTGAGTGTGTATTGAAAATAAGGGATTACGCTCTTGAAGGAAATGAAGAAGAGAGCGCAAGTCCGATGGTCAATGTAATAATGGCATTGGCGAAACCTAATCTTGATAGTGCCAAGCGGCGGTATATGGCGAGCGTTGAGAATGGTAAGAAGGGAGCTGAGTTTGGTAAATTAGGTGGTGCACCGAAGGGTAATCAGAATGCTCGTAAGAAACAACCCCTAAAACAACCCCTTGATGTAGATGTTGATGATAATGTAAATGAAGATGTTGATGTAAATGTAGAAGTAGATGATTATACTAATGCAGATGTCAATAACGATGCAGAATCAACACCAACAGGGTTGGAATCTTCTTATAATTCTTCAATACAAGGAGTTAATAATCAAATTGAGAACTATAGTGAACAATTTGAAGATAGAGAAGAAAAGATAAAACCTCTGCAAGAGGTAAATAGTTTTCAGTCCAATAGTTGCGATGTTCGTGCAGCGGGTAAAAACACAAGCGAAGCATTATCCTCCAATGCTGAAGTTAGTTCCGCCGCCCCTCAACGAAGAGAGGAAGGAGGCGTAGATATGAGCAGTTATATGGAGCGTATTGTCAATAGAGATATTGGGCGTTTGGCTACAATGCGACAGCGAGGAGAAGAGTTTGACCAACGATTGTTAAACGCCACGATTGATAATGTAATTGCGTTGTATGGTCGTTATGACCATAACTCCGCATATAAGGCAATAGTTCACGCCATAGATACCGTTCTTGGTGGTCGAGCATAGTCAATTAGTGTATTCAAGGTTTAGGTGTATTCAGAAAAATCGGTAGTCACTTGATTGTGGCTACCGATTACTGTATGCTGTTATATCAAAGATTTATTTGCTCTCTGCAATCCATCTTTTGCGTTCACCAATTAAGAGTGCTTATCATTTCCCTTGGCAAGAGGATGTTTGTTACATCTTTCGCTCCATTGAAGAGTGGCGCAATCTGCTCAATCGTGTATCCGGCTTTGTCGTATCCAACTTTGCGTATATGGAATCTCAGTTCAGGGTGTTGCTTAGCGTAAGCAATGAATGTATCAACGCCTTCTCTAATCTCCTCAATGGTCTTACCAATGGTAGGAATGCCATATCCTTTTCTTGGGTGGTTATTAAATCGTGTGAGGATAGTCTCTTGTACGCCATCTTCATTCTCCCCATCTCCCTTGCCATACACAATGATTTCGCCTCGTTCTGTCCATTTGCTAATTTCAGGAGGTGTGATTCTCTTTGGAGCGAAGTTGTTTTTAGGCTCAAATGTTCGTAGTACCTCTACCATTTCAATAGGCAGATAAACAAGAGCATCATCAATAAGTTGTTGAGGTATTCCATATACCTGTGCAGCAATAGAACCCGCCATACAAGCAATAGAATCAGCATCTCCACCCATTATTAGCGAGTATCTTATGGCTTCTTCGTAGTTATTGCTCATTAAGAACGCCATAATCGCCATTGGGCAAGAGAGTGCTGCACTTGACATATTTTGATAGCCGGGTGTTTCAATGCCCGTTATATTATATATGGCTTTTTCAAACTGAAGTCTCTTTGAACGAGCCTGTATATCCTCCAATGTCATATCAAGGTTGTAGCCGAAGTTCTCTTCTATATAAGACTTAATCTCTTTCTTTATTTGCTTTTCGGTCTTGCCTTGTTCTGTGCGCTTCTTTGCTAAATAAACTGCTGCTGCAATAGCCTTGGCTCCATCTATGGCTTCTTTAGTTGTGTGACTAACTACACATTGCACCTCTGCATATTTAAGAGCACTGTTTAAGATGTTTGCTTGTAGTGCGCAAGGTGCAACACGCATAGCACCGCCATTGGCATTGGATGGCTGAGCCTCGCCTGTTTCTGTAAACTTTTGGAATAGACCACCAAATCCTGCATTAGGATATTTCTCATACCATTTAATAAGATACTCTCTCAAAGGTGTATCGTCTCTGTTGTTTAGCCATTCTGCAACAGCAATAGTCATCGCACTATCATCGGTGAAATAACTGCTTGCAGTAAGTAATTTTTGTGGTGTTGAGGCACTTTTGCTATATCCTTCCCTTGAACTTCCTGCTATATCTCCAATAATACCACCTATTACACTGCGAACCAATACTCCATCAGTGCTATATGTGTTCTTGCCCTTGTGTATGGCTTTTGGCTTTATGGCTTGTATTTCCTCATCAGTAATAGGTGTAATCTCAACATTTTGAGGCTCTATTAGTCCAAGTATCTCATCTCTCAATTGAGTGTGTAGTTTACCAAGTAAATTCAAACCTCTCCACTCCTTTCCCTCAACAGCCTCAACAATAGACCTTTTAATGCCCCAAACCTCATCGTATGGCGATGCCTCTACAAATGTCTTACCTCTATATTCTTTTGATAACAGAGTGTTTTTATACGCTTCATCGACTGCAAGTTTAGCCTTTAGTGCTATGTACATAGACTTCTCTCGCTCTCTATTCCATATATCTTCAGAGAAGTTTCGCACGATTCCACCTAAAGCCTTGGCTGCATCATAGTGTGTTTTAGGCATAATTTCCGCTATTACATCATCTCGGAAAACCCTTGCCTTGAGATACATAAACAATGCTTCTGATGATGCAAAAAGATGTCCATCATAAGGGATATATGGCTCTGATGTCCACCAATTACTCAATGGAGTATTCTGATAGAAATAAACGAACTTGTCTGTACAGCGAATATCTGTGTTAGGTTCAATATGCCTCTCCTGTTGCTTTCTCTTTTTACTTTTGAGTCTTATCAACTCTTGAGGCTCTGCTATTATCAACTTTGTAGTACGAGTTTCTGCAATAGGAGATTGCGCAATTTCTTTAGCGACTTTTGGTGTAACATCTACGGCTACTGCTCTATCGGCAGCCTCTCTCAGCTCTAAATACTCCTTGATAAACTCAATAGGCAACTTGTTAAGATACGCAATATGCCTGTTATTGATGGTTGCAACTCTTTTCTCTCTAATGCCGGATTTCTTATCGCTTGGCTTGAGTTTCTTATTGCCTTGGAGAATATCCCAATAGCGAACGACCGTGTTAATGCCACGACCTGTTTGACGAGCAACCTCTGCTTTTGTGGCGTTAGGATGTTCTTCGAGGTAGTCTTTCATACTCTTCAGCACCTTCTTTTTCTCTTCGTAACGGCGGTCTACACCTCTCGTTCTGATATAGTAGCGGATTGCATCCTCATTAACGCCATTCCGTTTGGCATTTTCTGCAATGCTAAGAGACGGGCTATATTTTATATTGTCACTTGTCTTGGTCATATTCCTTCGGCTTTATCACCCAACATTTGCGTTCGCAAATTTAGATATTTTTTTTACAACGATTTTGCCTTCTCCAATGCTCTCTCCAAGTCTGCCACCGAAGAAACCTCAACCACCTCAGTTCCTAACTTTACAAAACCGCTGATGGTCGGTCTATCCTCTCTCTCAAACAACTCCACAAAATCCACCTCCAAGACATTTGCAATCTTCTCCAATGTTGCGATGGTTGGATTTCCATTGAGCGTGGTGCTTAAATTCACAGGGTGAACATCGAGTATTTCGGCAACCTTCGCTAATGTCAAACCCTTCTGCTTTACAATCTCTTTTACTCTCAATTTTGCCATAGTGGTCTAATTTTAATGGCAAAGATATGAAATAAATGTCAAAATACTAATTATTTCCATATAAATTAAAAGAAAATACTAAAATAATTTGGATTATTAGTAACAAAACACTATCTTTGTCATAGAAAAATAAAGGATATAACACTAATTCAATATGGCACGAGAGAGAAAATATCAGATTGGTTGCTCAGG
>JAFYQY010000077.1 GCA_017559685.1 Alistipes sp. | reverse complement strand
GCGGTAGTGCCGACACGAGTCGAAACAATCTGCGAGATGTGACGGTGGATATCGTTATGGAAGAGGGTAGGCGACTCTGTGGTCATCATACCGAGCTTTCCGTATGGCAACAAGCCCGACTTAACGAGTGCCTGGAAGCCGTTGCAGATACCCAAAATCAAGCCACCACGCTCAATCAAGGCGTGTACAGCCTTCGTTACGGTTGCGTTATTCAAGACGCTTGCGATGAACTTACCGCTACCATCTGGCTCGTCACCCAACGAGAAGCCACCACTCAACACGAGGATATGGCACTCATCGATAGCCTTAGCCATTGCCTCAATCGAGTGCAAGACATCCTCTGGTGTGAGGTTGCGGAATACACCGATATGAGTCTCGGCTCCCTCACGCTCGAATGCTCGTGCGGTGTCGTAGTCGCAGTTTGTACCTGGGAATACAGGGAGGTAAACCTGCACCTTCTCCACCTTCTCGCCCTTGTATGCTGGCGCTACGGCGGTGTGGTTGCTCTCACGGCACTTCTCGCCACTCTTGCCCTTGGCAGGGTAGATCTTCTCGAATTTAGCTGTATTTGCTACGTAGAGCTCCTCCAACGAGAACTTCTCGCCCAAGACCTCTACACACTTCTCTGCGATAGTCTCGCCGACCTTAACGGCACCCTCGAATGCCGCCTTCGCCTCGACCAAAATCGAGCCGTAAGAGTAGTCGAAGAGAGTTGCCTCGTCGCAAGTCAACTGTGCTCCAATCTCGTTACCGAACGACATCTTCGCAACTGCCTCTGCTACGCCACCAAAGCCGATTGCGTAGGCCGAAACGATATTGCCCTTGTTGGCCTCCTCAGTAACCTTCTTGAAGTTAGCCTTCAACTCCTCGGTATTTGGAGTCCAATCTGCGTTAGGGTTATGCTTAACGAGGTACAAGCCGTGGCCTGCCTCCTTGAGCTCAGGGCTGATAGCCTTGCGTGCGTCGAGGGTAGTGATACCGAATGCGATGAGGGTTGGTGGAACGTTGATGTTCTGGAATGTACCACTCATCGAGTCCTTACCGCCAATCGAAGGCAACTCAAATGCCTTCTGCATACGGATAGTACCGAGCAATGCCGACATTGGCTTGCCCCACGAGCGAGCATCGGTCATACGCTCGAAGTACTCCTGATACGAAAAGCGCATCTTCTCGTACGAAGCACCCGAAGCAACAACCTTTGCGATAGCCTCCACTACGGCGTACTCTGCACCGTGATATGGCGACCACGCCGAGATATATGGGTTGAAGCCGAACGCCATAACACTCGCTGTCGAGGTCTTACCGTGGCGTACAGGCAGGGTCTGCATCGAAACCTGTGTCTCGGTGCGCTGGGTCTTACCTCCAAACGGCATCAAGACGGTCGAGCGACCGATTGTCGAGTCGAACATCTCGCACAAGCCTCGTTGCGAAACGACGTTCTTGTCCTGAAGGTTGTTCAACATCTTCTCACGCAACGAAGCACCCTCTACCTCACGGTGGAATGGGTTGCACGCCTCGATTGCGCCGAGGGTAATCTTGGTGTAGTGTGGAGCACCTGCCGAGTCGATAAACTCACGCTTCAAGTCTGCCACCTTCTCGCCCTTGTAGAACATACGCATACGGCGAGTGTCGGTAACGTCAGCCACGTGGGTAACCTCGACATTCTCCTCACGGCAGAGGGCTACCATCTCCTCTACATCCTTCTTCTCGACTACTACGGACATACGCTCCTGCGACTCCGAAATAGCCAACTCGGTAGCATTCAAGCCATTATACTTTACAGGTACACGGTCGAGGTAGATATCCAAGCCGTCGGTCAACTCGCCGATAGCCACCGATACACCTCCTGCACCAAAGTCGTTCGACTTCTTAATCAAGCGGGTTACATCGCCACGACGGAACAAGTGCTGAATCTTGCGCTCCTCAGGGGCATTTCCCTTCTGCACCTCCGAGCCACACTCCTCCAACGAAGCGGTGGTGTGCTGCTTCGATGAGCCTGTAGCTCCTCCGATACCGTCACGGCCTGTGCGACCACCGAGCAAGAGAACTACATCGCCTGGTGCTGGGCTCTCACGGCGTACATCCGCAGCCTTAACTGCACCTACTACAGCACCTACCTCCAAGCGCTTTGCCACATAGTCGTCGTGGTAAATCTCACGCACGTGGGTTGTAGCCAAGCCAATCTGGTTACCATAGCTCGAGTAGCCTGCAGCCGCCTTGCGAGAGATAATTCGCTGTGGCAACTTGCCCTCCATAGTCTCGTCGATACTCTTATATATATCGCCCGCACCCGTTACACGCATAGCCTGGTAGACGTATGCTCGACCCGACAATGGGTCACGGATTGCACCACCCAAGCAGGTCGAAGCACCGCCAAACGGCTCAATCTCGGTAGGGTGGTTGTGGGTCTCATTCTTAAACTGCAAGAGCCACTTCTCCTGCTGACCCTCGATATCTACATCGACGAAGATAGAGCAAGCGTTGTTCTCCTCGCTCACCTCCATATCGTCCAACTTGCCAATCTTGCGGAGGTAACGGCCACCAATGGTTGCCAACTCCATCAAGCAGAGCGACTTCTGCTCACGGTTGAGTTCCTTGCGCATAATGCCAAACTCGGCCAAGGCGGTCTCGAACTCGCTCTTCATAAACGACTCGTCAATCTTCACCTCCTCGATCTCGGTAGTGAAGGTGGTGTGACGGCAGTGGTCACTCCAATAGGTATCGAGAATACGCAACTCGGTCTGTGTAGGGTTGCGCTGCTCGCTCTTGAAGTAGTCTACCACGCAACGCAAGTCATCGGCATTCATTGCCAAGCCGTGCTCCTTGCAGTATGGTGCCAAATCCTCCTCCTTCATCTCGATGAAGCCCTCCAACACTGGTACAGGCTTGATGTCGGCCTGCTCCGCCTCCGAGAGGATTGAGAGCTCCTTCTCACGAGACTCTACGGCGTTGATGAGGTAGTGCTTAATCTTAGCCATAGCCTCCTCGCTGACGCCCTCGTCGAAGATGTAGAGGCGTGATGAGCGAATCTTAACGTCTGCTGCAGGCTCCAACAAGTGAACGCAGTCCACAGCCGACGATGCACGCTGGTCGAACTGACCAGGCAAATACTCGATTGCGAGGTACTTCTTGCCCTCCAAGTCGCACTCGTCCGATACGGTATCGGTTACGATTTCGCCAAATACGGAGTAGCGGCAACGCTCAACCAACTCCTCGCTGAAACCGAACAAATCATAAACATTGAGTACACGCAACTCCTTGATTGCGAGAGCCAAGTTCTCGTTCAACTCCTTGCGGAGAGACTCGGCCTCGACCTGGAAGCGAGCGTACTTCTCGACATATATACGATGATTTTTCATATTTTTAGTTATTAGCCATTAGCCTTTGATCATTGGTCTTCACCGCTCCGCCTCAGCATAGCCAGTAAACTGTCTCTGCACTCGGCTTAATCGCAGCGTTGACCTTTGGCTTTTTTTATAAATTTGAATTAAACTCCATTCATTCAAAATCGAATATGATTGAGCTATTTTTTTCGCCAAGCGAGGAGACGAAAGCGCAGCATAGTAGACCTATGTGAGCATTTCGGCTACCGATGATTGGTGAGAAAAGAGCCAATCAGAACGATTTTACTCCAAGTCTGGAAGCGTAGCTGACAATACAACCTCAGTCTGCTTCTTGCGGAAAGCAATGAGCTTCTCCTCGACAGCCTTGTCGGTCAATGCGAAGATTGACGCTGCGATGAGTGCTGCATTCTTTGCGCCGTTGATTGCTGTGGTCGATACTGGGATACCGCCAGGCATCTGCACGATCGAGAGCAACGAGTCCAAACCTCCGAGTGCCGAAGTCTTGATTGGCACACCGATAACCGGTACGGTGGTCATAGCGGCTGTTACGCCCGCAACGTGTGCTGCACCGCCTGCGCCTGCGATAATTGCGCCAATGCCACGCTCACGTGCCGACTTGGCAAACTCGAACATCAAATCGGGAGTACGGTGTGCGCTGATAACACGCTTCTCGTACTCGATACCTAACTCTGCAAGGGTCTCACAAGCCGCCTTCATAACGTCCCAATCGCTTGTCGAGCCCATCAAAACTGCTACCTTCATAATGTAATATTTTTGTTGTTTTCCTTTTCTTGTTTTGCAAACTCCCACCCTCATCACGGCGCAACGAGAATAGGACTTTATAGGATTAGATAGGATTCACACCTGCGGTGCTTTATAGGATTGGATGGGGTTTTATAGGAATATCCTATTTTATCCTATCGAGGGCGTAAGCCCGAATCCTATCCTATCCTATCCTCTCTAACAAAAAAGACCGCTACACACCCGTGTAGTGGCCTTTTTTATCTGCGCACGTCCCCAAACATCTGCTGCTGCGACTTTCGACGCTGCTGCTGCACGAGGGAGTTAGTATGTACGCATTGCAAAAACATAGCGCAAAGATAGCCTTTTTTTATTAAATAAAAAAGAGCCATTCGCAGTTTTTTCAACATTTTATTGTATCAACTCGCAAAATCTCTCGCTCCACAATTTACCCAATTTACCAAATTTACCTTTTTTTACGGGGTGGTAAAAAGGGTAAATAAGGTAAATAAGTAAAAAAAAAGTTGCCAAAACTCTTGACAAGGGGGTACCCGTTGTTATATATTTGCACCAGCAAAAGTTCAATAATTAAATCTTCTAAAATACTACTATTATGAGTACATTCAATGAAATGAATGTGTCCACTGCTGCGCCCTATAGCGAGGCTGTGCAGTCGGATACGCAAGCCCAAAAACCACTTGCTAACCTCCTTGCTCAGGCCGAATTACTGCCTGACCCTACGCCAGAAGAGCTCGCAGAGGCGGATCGTATATTCGCCGAAGCATTTGCTCCCTACGTCGGGCGAGATGAGTACCTACACGAGCAAGAGATGCGAAAAATAGAACTTCAGGAGTTCGTAATACCGCATCTCGTAGACTTATCGAAGCCTGCACCCATAGTTAAACCAATAATTGAACAGCACGGTTTAACTATAGCCTCACTGGGTAACATCTCGGCTGTGGTGGGTGCCGCCAAGAGCAAAAAGACCTTTCTTTGTACTGCTCTTGTGGGCGGACTACTGGCCGACAATGGCGAGTTCGGCATCACCCCTCGCCTGGCTAAGGTGCTGTGGGTAGATACCGAGCAGTCGCAGCTCCACACACGCAAGGTCGTAGAGCGCATACATCGCCTTGCGGGGTGGAACACAACACGCAACAATGGCTTGTTACATACGCTCTGCTTGCGTGAAATAGAGCCTAAGCAACGAGCCGAGTTGCTCTATATGGCGATTGAGCTATATAAGCCTCAGTTGGTGATTGTAGACGGCATATCCGACCTTATGTACAACACCAACGACATTGAGGAGAGCGACCGCATAGTTGGTAGGTTGATGGCGCTATCCACAGAATATAATTGTCATATACTCAATGTGTTGCACACCAACCCCAACAGCGACAAGGCACGAGGACATATAGGTTCGACGCTGCAACGCAAGGCCGAAACCGTAATCTTCGTGCATAAGGTAGGCGAGTGCTCGGTGGTGGAACCTCAGTTCTGCCGTAACGAGGAGTTCGAGCCCTTTGCCTTCATCATCAACGAGGATGGGTTGCCCCAGGAGTGCGACCTTCCGAAGGAGAGCCGTAGCACGACGAACGAGTGCGTACGCATTATGGAGGATAACTATCCGAATGGCATCGAGCGTGTGGTGCTTATCGACCGCTTGATGAATGACTTAGGCTTGACCTACGGCACGGCGCAAGTGCGAATCAGCAAGGCACTGAAGACGGGTATGCTCCGTAGCGAGAACAAAATCATTATGCTAGCGACGTAGGTTTTTACCTTATTTACCCTATTTACCTTTTTTACCGCCCCGTAAAAAAAGGTAAATTTGGTAAATTGGGTAAATTATAAATTTACAACTCTAATTTTGCTCGCTTCGTTTTGCATTTTGAATTCTTTTTTCTATCTTTGCCAAAAGTTTGAGTAGATGTACGTAATCCGCCACATAGTTCAGCAGAAGACTCCGCAGACAGTGGAGTGCCGAGCTGGGGGAGCGTGCGAATAAAAAGGCCATTACACGGGTGTGTAGTGGTCTTTTTTGTTAGAGAGAGGAGTAGAGTAGATAGGATATTATAGGATAAAATAGGATTCGGGCTTACGCCCTCGATAGGACAAAATAGGATATTCCTATAAACTCCTATCCAATCCCATAAAGCACCGCAGGTGCGCATCCTATCAAATCCTACTAAGACAAATAACAAACAATAATATATAAATATAGGTATCATTATGTTTTTAGACGAAAGAGTACAACAAGAGGGCTTGACCTTCGACGACGTATTGCTTGTTCCGGCATACTCGGAGGTTTTGCCACGTGAGGTGAGCACCAAGAGTCGCTTCTCACGCAACATCACACTCAACATCCCTATCGTATCGGCTGCGATGGACACCGTAACCGAGGCTCCTATGGCTATCGCCGTAGCACGTGAGGGTGGTATCGGTGTGATTCACAAGAATATGTCTATCGCCGAGCAGGCTGCACACGTACGTCGTGTTAAGCGTGCCGAGAACGGTATGATTGACGACCCTGTAACCATCGCACGTGAAAACACCGTGGGCGATGCGTTGGCAATGATGCGTGAGAACAAGATTGGCGG
>JAFYQY010000076.1 GCA_017559685.1 Alistipes sp. | reverse complement strand
CTCGATACGCAGTCTATTCTCCTCCTTATGCTTGATGGGGAAAATATCCATCAGAGCCGTTGCTGCATTGACCGAAACAGCACGGAGCGGAGCTGGCGAAAGTGGCACGCCAAAGCGGTCTGTGTAATCCGTTGTAGCTGTCTCATCCATCACAGCTTTTAGGGTTTCGGTTACTTGAAGCTTTACTGCCATAGTCTCCATCTCGAAGCGTTCTGACGAGAGAAGAGTTTTGATGTGCGCATATATGTGAGGCTTTTGTATCAGGTAGTTGGCCGATACACCAGGGCGCTTTGACGCACCCTCACCAAATACCTCCTTATAACACTTACCTGGTCGTCCTGCGTACTCCAAACCGGCATTAACATAGAGCTCGCAGAACTGCAACTCCTGCTCGGTTAGTGGTTTCTCCTCGGGGTTTATCTGTATGTTATTGTTCTGTTTGGTTACAACTACCGTCTTGCAAGTGAAAAGTTTCAGACAGCCATCACGGAGATCGATAAGTCTATTGACCATCTACAGAAGATTAAGAGCACTCTTCTTGGTTCGGAGAACAACTTGCGCATTGCCACAGGCAAGGCAGATGACCTTACTATCAGAAAGTTGACCTACGGCAATCCAACTATGCAGGAGAAGTTCCGCCAGGCAAAGAAGGACAAGGAGGCTACCTATTCCGTTGTTGAATAGGTAGTCATCGTAGCCACAAGTATTCATTAAAGAAATCGAAGAGTGATGAAAAGATTTTTGTTATTGCTGATTGTTATTCCGCTTGTAGTAAGTTGCGGACAAAACACTGCGACAGAGTTTGTCGAGGAAATTAGTTATTACTACGACTATTCGACAGTCGATTGGTCGGGACTCTCGAACAAGTACTACCAAGCGAATACAGCCGACTGGGACGCGACAATAGAGAAAGAGATAATCGACGGTTTTCCGACGGAGATTGCCTGCCAATATTGGCATCTATTGCAGAATGCACGCACCGATTTTCACCAGAAATCGCTTCCTTTGAGAGCAACAGCCTCTAACAATGTTGTCGAGGCACTTGACAAAACCGAGGCAATGTTCGACACAGTCTTTGTTCGCTGTGTAAGCCAAGAGTACTATATGAGGCTGTTCCCAGAGATGTACAACGAGGCAATGAAGCCTGCGATAGATGAACTTGTGAGCGAATTAGCCAAGAAGTAGACGTACTGAACACTCTTATTATACACAAAGAAAGAGATATTAAACACCAACCGCACATATTCGATATGTGCGGTTGGTGTTTATAAAGTGAACTATATTACATTCTGTCCTCCCAAGATGCTCAGGTCTACAATGCAGAGCGAAGTGATATATTTAGAAGTAGTATCCGAAGCTAAAGTAGAGATTAACCTTCTTGGAGATATTGGATGAGCTGACATCAAAGTTGAGCGGGCCGACCTTGGTATCAATTGAGTATCTCACACCAGCACCCCACCAGTTCGAGGCGTTATAATCGTAGAGAGAGCCCCACAATAGAGGATCTCGCTCGCAGAAGAAGTTTTTGATATCGACACCCGAACGTGCGTAATTAACCATAGCAGTTAGGTAGTGGTTTTTGTGAACTCTCACTCGCATATCGGCTCTAAGAATAGCCACATTATTAAAGGCAAACGAGGTCTTATTCAGTCCGATAAAAGGCAGCTGATGATCGATATATCGACCCATCTCGGCACCTCCAACAACATTATTCATATAAGGATACATCGGCACTGGACCATTGAATATCGGATTCCAGCCATCTGTAACACCATTGACAGCACCCTTACCAAAGAGGAAGCTACCATAGAGCTGTGGCACGATTACAAACCTATTCTCAATGACTGGCACATAGCCCTCAATACCAAATGCCAACGAGCCGAAATTGAGCTGTTCTACCCCACTTTTGCTAAGCGTGCAATCCTTCCAGCTATAGTCAACCCTACCTTTGATACCTCGTGTAGGGAATCGATTCTTATTACGGTTATCATAATTCAAGTAGGCAAATGCTCCTAATGTAGTTACAGATTGGTAATCGGCATCCACCACATCATAGAGCAGATACATCACCTTCTTGGGTGACAACATCTCTGCCTCGAAGCCAAATCCGAGGCTAAATGTTCGCGAATAGTTCTCCGAGAGATATACTCGAAGCTTATGCTGCAAGAACTTTTCGTTCATATCTAGCTTATCCATATCGTAGACATCGAGTTCCGAGTTACGGAAATGGTATGCCACATTGATCTGAGGATAGAGCATATGTCCATACGATAGGTTGAGCTTCAGCCACTGGTTACCACCTAGCTTAGTATCCAAATCGGCCTTGAAGCCACTCATTCGGTTATTATTTATTCCAATATGCAACAGCACAGAGAGCATATCCTGCGAGTCGAACCTGAATCCAAGTCCGAAATTGTGGGGTGGTTTTTCAACAAAATTAAATCTGAGAATATAACCATCTGGAGTCTCTGTGTCGCAATGGAGAGTATAAGTAATGCTCTCATAGCTTCCTGTACCATAATAGATAGACACCGACTCGTCAATATCGCTCTTACACACAAAATCACCAGCGTGTACCGTACAGGCACGACGCATCCAACGCTCAATCTCGTGATCCACGCCAACAAGCTCTATCTTCGACACCAAGACCCTCTCATCAAGGATATTTATTGCCTTCTTATGGGTTTGACTCTTAGGTGCACTATCTCCCTCTACAAAAATCTTGCTTTTGAGTGCTTCGAAATCTGCCGCGAGTGCCGATGCCGCCTCATAACCACTCTGTGTCACACGAGCAACACTCTCAGCATCGAAACTCAACATTCCGACACCCTTGAGATCTGGACTGATAAATATATCGCAATGCTCGTGATACTTATCAAAGTCTTTATCGGTGATAATCTCCTTAAGCTGCTTGACCTGAGGCAATATGGATGATAGATTTTCGGGGTTATCCTCAAGGCCTGGTGACATACTTACACCAATGACATAATCTGCACCCATAGCTCGACATTGCTCTGCAGGGAAGTTAGTGGTCAGACCACCATCGACATAGAGCGTATTACCCATCTTGATAGGATCAAACAGCACCGGTATGGCCATTGATGCACGCAGCGACTTTGTAAACTCTCCACTCTCCAATACATCTGCCTCGCCACTAAGCATATTTGTAGCGATACATATAAACGGAATGGGGAGATCGGCAAATGAGAGCGAGTCGGAATAACCTACCGATAACGAATTGAACAGATTTATAAGATTATCTCCCGAGACAAGGCCATTTGGCAGCGAGTTTCTAAATGAGCTCGACTGCAAGTCCTCTTTTCTTGTCTTAAACGAGAAGGGCAGATTGAAGAGATGGACACCCTTTTCAGACTTGCGAGTAAACGAGATTTTTCGTCTATCCACCTCATTACTTATCAGTCGATCCCAGTCTACACGGCTGATAATCTCAAGAATCTCATCGGCCGAATAGCCCAAAGCATACATTCCACCCACGATAGATCCCATACTTGTACCAGCAATATAGTCGATAGGGATTCCTGCCTCCTCGATATATTTCAGCACACCGATATGTGCAGCACCCTTAGCTCCACCTCCCGAAAGGACAAGTCCCACCTTTGGACGAGTAGCAACCACTGCAGTATCAACCTCTTGCGACGATGCTGTATAGGAAATCAGAGAGAGAAGTACGACACATATAATTTTCACCACATTTCGCATAACAACACACATTAATATCTTAAACGATTCAAATTTAGCGAATAAAAGCCAATTATCCAAAGGATTTATAATAAACCTTTGCCTGTTGATGCGTAAACAAAAATAGGCTCCCCAGATATTGAAAATATCAATTAGGGTCTCAGAGGAGCGATTGATTTGCGAAAGTTGCCTATTTTATATGAAAATTTTGTATATTTGTACTTTAATGATGACTCAGGCGAATATTTTAAAAGTTTGTTTGCCGCCCAGAGAGGTGATTCCGAGAAAATCACAATAACGAGACCGATGCAAAAAGTGACCAAAACAGATAAACGACAAACAAAAAAACTGCTCCTATGAAAAGACTACTACTTCTAATTCTGGCCTTTGCGACAGCACAACTTAGTGCCCAAGATTTAACACACTACAAAGCGGCTGTTAAGGAGCTTAGCTCAGCAAAATATCAGGGTCGCGGCTATGCCGAAGATGGTGCTAATAAGGCGGGCAAGTGGATTGCTCGAGAGTTCAAGAAGGTGGGTACTAACGAGGTTACTTGCCAATATTTCACCCACAACATCAACACCTTCCCAGGCAAGATGGAGTTCATAGTAGATGGCAAGCGACAGACTCCTGGTGTGGACTTCACCCTCAGGGAGTTCAACCCAGGCATCAGGGGCGAGTTCAAGTTGTACTACATCGATATGGAGAACTACAACTCTGACAAGCTTTTTGCGGACCTTGCGACACCAGAGTACAGTGGAGCCTTTATCGTCTGCGACTTTATGTTCAGCTTCCAGCACCCTGCCGACTTCAAGAGGCTGCAGAGCAAGGCTGAGTGTAGCAATGCAGGTTTCATTTACACTTGGGAGTCACCTCTCAAGTTCTACAAAGCCTATGGCGACAACGTAAAGGAGAAGCCAATCATCTGGGTGACTCCCGACTTCCCAAAGGATGCTAAGAGTATTAAGCTCGATATCGAGAATGAGTTCCTTGAGGGTTGCGAGTGCTTCAACGTAATCGCAAAGGTCGAGGGTAAGCGTCACGACCAGTGCTTCGTCTTCACCGCCCACTACGACCACCTCGGCAAGCTTGGCAAGAAGACCTACTTCCCTGGTGCTCACGACAATGCATCAGGCACGGCAGCCATCATTACCCTTGCTGCCCACTATGCCAAGAACACTCCTGAGTATGACATCTACTTCATCGCCTTTTCGGGCGAGGATGCCAACCTCCGAGGCTCTGAATGGTATGCCGAGCACCCTATCGTTCCTCTCGCTGATGTAAAATATCTTATCAACCTCGATATGATTGCCGACAACAACCCTGAGCTATACTGCGAGGTGAGCGACAATGCGATGGATGGCTTCACACTCTTTGAGCAGATTAATAGCGAGAAGGGATATTTCAAGAGATTGGCACGCAGCCCTCTTGCCGACAATAGCGACCACTATCCATTTGCCGTGCGAGGTGTCCCAAGCATCTTCTTTATGAACGAGGGTGGCGACGCATTTAAGTACTACCACACAGTCTACGACACCTTTGAAAACGGCATCTTCTGCAACTACGAACCCACCTTCAAACTCCTCGTAGAGTTTATCGATAGGTTTGAGTAGAGAGTTAATACATTGATATATATTTATCTAATAAATTATAAAACAGAAAATTATGAGTGAGATTACAAAATGTCCTAGGTGTGGCGGTGAGTATGTATATTTTGATGGCTCGTTGTACGTATGCCCAGACTGTGGACACGAGTTCGATGAGAACAATGCCACAGCAGCAGCAACAGTAGATGTGGCAAGAGATAGCAACGGTGCAGAGCTTTTGGATGGCGACGCAGTGACCGTAATCAAAGATTTGAAGGTTAAGGGTTCATCGATGGTCATCAAGCGAGGCACAAAGGTTAAGAGTATCCGCCTCACTGACAACCCAGAGGAGGTAGACTGCAAGATCGACGGCAGCAGCATTGTACTCAAAACCTGCTTCTTGAAGAAGTAACCGCTGCTCAAGCAACCAAATGAGGCTAACGCAGCTTCTCCTCAAACATAAACAACACACCCCAAAAGTTTTGCGACTTTTGGGGTGTGTCATTTCTGAATCTTGATTCACCAGCATCTCTAAAACGCTAGCAGTGCCAACGCAACAAAGCTTACTTATCGGCTAAGAGCTTCACCAGATTAGCGACCGCACGACCGCGATGCGAGATTGCATTCTTCTCCTCGGCCGACATATCGGCAAAGGTACGATCATAGCCATTAGGAATAAATAGTGGGTCGTAGCCAAAGCCCTCGCTACCCGACTCTTTCTCAGCAATCACGCCCTCGACAGTGCCCTCCACCTGACGCTCGACACCGCCCTGAATAATCGAGATAACGGTACGGAAGCGAGCACGACGATTACCCTCACCATTAAGCTCTCTAAGAAGCTTACGGTTGTTTGCCGCAAAGTCGTGACCATCGGTAGCATAGCGAGCAGAGCGTACACCTGGAGCACCATTGAGTGCCTCGACCTCGAGGCCTGTATCATCGGCAAAGCAATCAAGACCTGTACGCTCCCAGACATAACGAGCCTTCTGCGAGGCATTCTCATCG
>JAFYQY010000009.1 GCA_017559685.1 Alistipes sp. | reverse complement strand
GTACATAATATCGATTGGAATATCCTCGGGTGTGAGCAACACCTCGTAGCGAGGGAACGCCAATCGCATCGAAATCTTATCGAAAGGCTTAATCTTGTACGACGCCTTCTGTGGCTTGTCGTTCACGAATACTCCGCCGTCGTCGATTGCATTCTGGATGCGGTTGCGTGAACAGTTCTCGATATGCGTAGTGAGGTACTTATCCAAACGCATCATCGACTGCCCCTTATCGA
This sequence comes from Alistipes sp., assembly GCA_017559685.1. Next base: position 25,365 of record JAFYQY010000009.1, on the reverse strand, counting down.
CAGTTATGGCGTAGTGTTCGTAGAGACCGTTCTCGTCGGGCTGCTGATCGGAGAGAAACTTGCGAGGCATAACGCCCACGCCACACTCCTCGTCGTCGCCCTCGAAATCGACCGCATCGACATCGTCAAACTCTTCGTCTAAATATCTTTCGTCTGTCATAATTCTCTGCTAAAAGAAGAAGTTATCTTCGGTTTGAGGTGCGCTCGGCTGCTGTGCCTTCTGAGCATTAGCAATAGAGTCGAGCATTCGTCGCTCAACCTCCGCAAGCGAGTCGGCCTCCATCTTCAAGCGCAACTCCTCGGCTACACGCTGCTCGTAGAGTACAATAGCGGTATCGACCTTCGCCTTGTCGAGAGTCAAATGGAGCGAAACACTCTCACCTCGCTTCAACAAAGCTTTCGGATCGACCGACTGCTGATAGACCTTCGACTGGCCACGCTCGTGCGCCTGGATACCCAAGTCGAAGTTAGCATCAACATTGAGACCTGTCTCCCAAACTCGGCTCTTAGCCTCGTGGAGCGAGAGTCCCAACAAATTCGGCATAAAGACATCGCTCGCATCGGGTGCAACACCCACCTGCAACACCACGCCACTACCTACGAGAGCCTCCAAAGTGGTATCCTCGAGCACCTCCTCGTCCTGCACAAACTGAGCAAGAACATAATTGGTAGCGATATCCTCGACAAACTCAAGACGCTCAATCGTAAAGCCCGCTGTCTCGAGCACATTCTTCGCCTGACGCAGCGAGCGACCCGCCACATACGGCACCGCCACCTTACGCTGATTCATCGAATTGATTGTCACATATATCTTGCGACCAGGCTTCACGACTGTTCCGCCTATAGGGAGCTGGTCGAGCACCACACCGCCTGGATAGGCAGGTACATAGAGTGAGTCATTGATTGTAATCTGCAAATCACGGCGTGCAGCAAAGTGGTGCGCATCGTCGATAGTCAAACCCACAAAATCGGGCACCGTACGCTGTGCATCGTGGCGAGTACCGAGTGCCATAATCACAAACGACAACACGGCCAAGCATACGAACACAAGTAGGATAGCCGACAGATGGCTAACTATCGGATGGGCACGAAACCAATCTAAAGCACGCTTCAAGTTGCTACTATTTTTGCTCTTTGCCATTCTTCTTCTCCTTTATCTAAATCTCGTTATAGTGTGTGTCTCGCTCGATGGCTCTGTAGCCTGCAGCCTGACACATTCTCTCAATCTCGGCGATGGTCAAACGAGGTCGTTCATCCGACGCTCCCGCCATCGAGTATATCTTGGTCGAGTCCTCGATTGTGCCGTCGATATCGTCAGCTCCGAACGACAGCGCCATCTCGGCACTCTCCTTGCCATACATCACCCAATAGGCCTTGATGTGGGGCACATTATCCAAAATAAGTCGGCTCATAGCCAACGTGCGCATATCATCCACCACCGAAGTCTCGCCCAACGACTCCAAGCCGTTATTAGCGCTGCGGAATTTCAACGGAATAAAGGCATTGAAGCCCCCTGTTCTATCCTGCAACTCACGCAGACGAAGCAGGTGGTCGATGCGGTGGTCGATACTCTCGATATGACCATAGAGCATCGTAGCGTTCGAGTCGAAGCCCAAGTTGTGCGCCTTCTCGTGCATCTCGAGCCACTCGGCCGACGAGCACTTGCCAGGGCAAATCTCGGCACGAATCTTCTCATCGAAAATCTCGGCTCCACCACCAGGAATAGACTCCATACCCGCCTCTTTGAGTAGTTGCAATCCCGCCTCGATGGTCAAACCCGCCTTGCGAATCATATAGTGCAACTCCACCGCCGTAAACGCCTTGACGCAGACCGACGGCATAATCTCCTTAACTCGGCGAATCATCTCGGCGTAGTAGTAGATATCACGGTCGGGATGTACACCACCCACGATATGTACCTCGGTAGCGCCACTCGCCTTGCGAGATGCAACCTGCGCCAGCACCTCCTCCATCGAGTAGTCCCACGCACCCGCCTCGCCCTTACGACGACGATACGAACAGAAACGACACTCGAAGAGACAGATATTTGTAGGCTCGAGGTGGAAATTCTTATTGTAGAAGACCTTATCGCCACTCTTGCGCTCCTTGACGGTGGTAGCCAACTGCGCCAACTGCCACAGCGGAGCCTTCTCCCACAGGAGCTTGGCCTCGCAGGCATCGATACGCTCGCCACGCAACAACTTCTCGGCAACAACCTCTACATTCATACTATTTCGGTGCTTTGCGATAGAGATAGATCGCAATTATCGTATAGAGTATATTCGGCAACCATACAGCAAGCATCGAAGGGAGTGAGCCTCCTCGTGCAAACACCTCGAAGATTCGAGTGAGCAAGATGTAGGAGAAGCACAACACGATGCCGATACCGATATGCAAGCCTGTACCGCCTCGCAACTTTCGTGACGAGAGCGACACACCAATAAGTGTCAAAATAAATGTTCCGAGCGGATAGGAGTAGCGAGTGTGGTGCTCAACCTCGAAGTGGCGAATCATATCGGAACCCTTGGCCTTCTGTTGGTCGATAAAGGCATTCAACTCGCCAATCTTCATAGTCTTGACCATCGACTGCATATTACCCAACTCGTTGATGTCGATATTCAGGAGAGTATCGAGGTTACGATGTTGCGAGAAGGTCTCCACGCCATTCTCGTCGAATGATCGCTTGATATAGCGCTGTGCAGTCCATCGCTTAGCAGCCTCGTCAAACTTAACCTCCGAGGCGTCCAAGGACTCTCGCACGGAGCCACCCTCGTATTTCTCGATAGCCATAAACGACGCCTGCTTCGAGTTGTTGCTGAAGCCTCGGATATAGAGGAATGTTCCTGGCTCAATCTGGCGATAGATATGGCGGTCGTAGCGAACACTTCGATTCTTGTTACGAGTGATGTACGTCTCCTCGAAACTTACGCAGGTACGCTGTGAGACAGGGATTATCCACAAACTCAACGAGAGCGATATTGCAGTAATAACCAACGCTCCAATAAAGTATGGCCACATCAATCGGCGGAAACTCATACCACCCGAGAGCATTGCCACAATCTCTGTTCGGTGTGCCAACTTCGAGGTAAAGAATATACAGGCGACAAAGGTAAAGAGCGCACTAAACTGATTTACGAAGAAAGGAACGAAGTTCAAGTAGTAGTCCACAATCGCATCGATAGGTGCGTGGTTAGTGGCGAAGTCATCAATCTTCTCGACATAGTCGAATACCACCACCACAATCACAATCATCGCAATAGAGAAGAGATAGGTTCCGACGAACTTACGAATGATGTAGCGGTCGAGGATTTTAAGCCCCGGCCACCAATTCAAACCTGTCTTATATTGCGGCTCCATCATAAATCAAATGCAAAATTACCCTCTAATACCCTAACGCCTATAACGACCCTGATGTTTTAGAGTCTTCGTCCAAGCTTCTCAACCATCATCTCCTTCCACGAAGCGAAGTCGCCAGCGATAATGTGCTTGCGAGCCTCGCCCACGAGCCACAAGTAGAAGCCCGTATTGTGCAACGACGCAATCTGTGCTGCCAACATCTCGCCACATACCACAAGGTGGTGCAAATAGGCCTTCGAGTATTGATGATCTACGAAGGTCGGACCATTCGGGTCGATTGGCGAGAAGTCGTTCTCCCACTTCTTGTTGCGGATGTTGATAACACCCTCGCTCGTAAAGAGCTGACCATTTCGGCCATTGCGGGTAGGCATCACGCAGTCGAACATATCGACACCTCGAGCAATACCCTCCAAGATATTTATCGGCGTACCTACACCCATCAAGTAGCGTGGCTTATCCTGTGGCAATACGGCGTTCACGACCTCAATCATCGCATACATAACCTCGGTAGGCTCGCCCACAGCCAAACCGCCGATAGCATAGCCGTCGGCGTTGTACTGCAACACATTCTCAGCCGCCTTTGCACGAAGGTCGGGGTAGCCACATCCCTGCACGATAGGGAACAACGACTGATAGTGGCCATACTTTGGCTGCGTCTTGTGGTATTGATTGAAACAACGATCCAACCAGCGCTCGGTCAAGGCCAAAGACTTTGCGGCATACTCCTTCGGAGCATCGCCTGGGGGACACTCGTCGAAGGCCATCATAATATCGGCGCCAATAGTACGCTCAGTATCGATTACGCTCTCGGGCGTAAAGAGGTGGCGTGAGCCGTCGATATGCGACTGAAAGTGACAACCCTCCTCCTTCAACTTGCGACATCCTGCAAGAGAAAAGACCTGGAAACCACCACTATCGGTAAGCATAGGCTTATCCCAGCTCGAAAAGCGATGAACACCGCCCGCCTCCTCCAAGATTTTCATTCCGGGACGGAGGTAGAGATGATAGGTGTTTGCCAAGATAATTTGCGCCTTCGCCTCATCACGAACATCACGATGAAAGATGCCCTTCATCGCAGCCGCAGTACCCACAGGCATAAAGATCGGAGTCTGTATTACGCCGTGGTCAGTAACTATCTCGCACGCACGTGCATTAGTTGCCGTATCCTTATATTGTAGTGTAAACTTCATAATCTTGTGCAAAATTACTAATTTTCACGAAATTTTGCGTAAGTTTGCAAAATAATTAAAGACTCAATCCCGACAAATGGAGAAGATATATAGCATAATCTACAGTTTCTCAATGAATTACACCTCGTTAGACCTAATTTTAGGGGGTGTTATTATTGTGCTGTTCATACTGCAAATTGCACTCTATTTCGGACTCTACGGCCGAGTTGCCTCGTTCCGACTGATGAACAAAAAGAAAATTCGAGAGGAGGAGCCAGCAATTTCGGTTATCGTTCCGCTCTTTGCCGAGGACTACAACTATCTCGACCATACACTCCCGACACTCCTGACTCAAGACTATGAGAAGTTCGAGGTTGTATTGGTCTATGTGGGTAACAACGGCGATTTCTACACCGACGTAAAGTCGTTGCAGAGGCTCTACCCCAACCTCTCGCCTGTGCAGATTGCCTACTCGCCACAATACCCTATCACTACAAAAACTGCACTCAACGTAGGTATCAAGAGCGCAAAGCACGACTTCGTCATCACAACCACGTCGGATGCAACACCTTCGTCGGATCGTTGGCTTTCGCTCCTCGCCAAGGGATTCCTCTATGGCGATATCGTTTTGGGCTATAGCAGTGTTCAGCGCCAAAGCGGTTTCCTCAGCTTCATTTTCCGAGAGTATCAGTTCAACTGCTCGGTGGCGTGGATAGCTTCGGCTATTCGTCGTCGCACCTACTCGGCATCCCGCAGCGCCTTGGGCTTCAAGAAGAGCCTCTATTTCGAGGTGCGAGGATTCTGCCAGCTCGGTATGAATGTGGGCGAGAACGACCTCTTCGTTCAGCAGATTGCCACACCCGAGAATGTGAGCGTGGTGCTCACCCCTCGTGCTACAACTTCGGAGCGTGTATGGGGCGGTTGGAGCTGGTGGTGGAACAACACCAAGTTGCTCAACACAACTCATCGCTTCTACCCTAAGTGGGCTACAGCGTCGAGCTTCGCAGAGCTCTTCTTTAGGACTCTCTTCTTTGTGGCTATAGTTGCAGGCTTAATTCTCCTGCCTTATGAGTTCAAAATCACGGCTCTGATATTGGCACTTGTGCGCTACTTTATGGTGCTCTTTGTCGTAACCCGCAACGCCCGCCGACTTGGCGAGGGTGGTCTCGTGGCTATGCACTTCATCTACGATGTGATCGAGCCATTGCTTCGACTCTCAATAAACATATCGTCACGCAGATATCACAAAAAACCGCTGGGCTTAAAATGGTAGCAAACAACTACGATCAACACGACGATTGCACTTTGGCAAAGATGGTCACCGAGGGGGATAGTGTCGCCTTCGATGTGCTCTTTGCACGCCACAGCGACTCGATCTATACAATGTTGCAGAAGTATACTGCCAACACCGACGATATCAACGACGTTATGCAGGAGGCCTTTATGAAGGCGTACCTCAAGATCGGACTCTACAATCCGAAGTACGACTTCGGAGCGTGGATATACACCATCGCACGCAACACCTTTGTCGATTTCAGCCGTCTACGCAAGAGCAATGCGCTCAACCCGCAGAACATCTCGCCCGAGATCGACAACACGGCACAATCCTCATCGCCAACACCCGAAGATTATATCATCAACGCCCAACAACGAGCGCAGATTGAGCGATATATCTCGATGTTACCCGAGGACTACCGCCAACTCTTTGAGTTGCGCTTCCTCGACGAGTACAGCTACGAGGAGATAGCCGAGAAACTCGATATGAAACTCGGAACGGTCAAAACTCGTATCTTCCGAGTACGAAATATGATGTGTAAGTTGATAACCAACAACAACTAACTATGGACAGTGTAGCACTTATCGAAAAGTATTTCGACAACCTTTCGGCCGAACAACGTGAGCAGTTTGCTCGTCTTGGCGAGGTCTATGCGGAGTGGAACTCGAAGATAAACGTCATCTCTCGCAAAGATATGGAGCACATCTATCTGCACCATATTCTCCACTCGTTGGCCATAGCCAAGGTGTGCCAATTCGAGGATGGCGCACACGTTCTCGACGTAGGTTGCGGTGGCGGTTTCCCATCGGTGCCACTCGCCATAATGTTCCCAAACGTACGCTTCACCGCCTGCGACTCTATCGGCAAGAAGATTCGTGTTGTGGAGGGCGTTTGCGAGGCTGTTGGTATCAAAAATATCCACACCGTAAATGGTCGTGTCGAGCAGTTGAAGGAGAAGTTCGACTACATCGTATCTCGAGCCGTAACCGATATGCCAACCTTCGTGGGTTGGGTTAAGGGAATGGTGCGCAAGGGGCAGAAAGGCACCTTGCCAAACGGCATTCTCTACCTCAAAGGTGGCGACCTCACCGAAGAGCTCAAGGCGAGCCGTCGCAAGTGGGAGCGCAACTACATTTCAGAGCTCTTCGAGGAGGAGTTCTTCGAGACAAAGCAAGTAGTCTATTCAGCAGAGTAACAATATGTTAAGCCTTCGCAAGATATTGCTTCTTTTGATGCTTACCACCACGATATTCTTCGTGGAGGCCAAGCCTGCAAAGCGTGATTCGATAACCATTTTCGGTCGAGTTTTGTGCGAGGGTAAGCCACTCGCCGATGTTCCCGTATCGGACGGCGTGCATATCGTTAAGACCGACTCGTTGGGACGCTACAACATCGCTTCGCACAAGTTTCAGAACACCGTATTCGTAATCACGCCTTCGGGTTATGAGCCCGAGTGCAATAAGCGAATATTGCCACGCTTCTGGTCGCTCCTTCGCAAGAAGCGTGAGGTGGCCGAGCAGCACGACTTCAACCTCAAAAAGCGAGATCAGAGCAACCACCGCATAATCTTTATGTCGAACCTCTATCTGCACAACTCTAACGACGACTTGTTGCAGTTCAAGCGCAATACCGTACCTGCGGCACGCAAAATTGTAGCCGAGGCGGGTGACTCGACAGCGGTATACACCATCCTCTTGGGCGATATCAGCAACTGCCCGATGTGGTACTCCCGAGAGTTCGACGTAGACGATGCCGTGTCGTTGATTGCATCGTTGCGCTACCCTACTATGCTCTACACCGTTATGGGCGACCAGGACAACGACGGAGCAGTACCCGGAACGGGACTCACCGACTACAAGGCGGAGCGTCAGTATGTCTACTCGTGTGGCCCGAAGTACTACTCGATGAATATCGGAGATGTGCACTACATCGTGCTCGACAACACCGTATTCCGCAACGAGGCGGGCAAAGGTAAGTATCCGACCGAGATTGTCGGCAAACGCAACTACGACCGATTTGTAACAATCGACCAGCTTGATTGGTTACGCAAAGACCTCGCATTGATTAAGGATAAGAGCCAGCCTATCGTGGTGTGTATGCACCAGACTGCATTTACATCGAACTCAAAGAACCGCATCTCGAAGCGCTTCAGCAAGCCCGAACACCTCGACTCGCTGACAAACTGCTTCACGAACTTCAAGAACGTTCACTTCGTGTCGGCGGGCTCGACCGACCGTCGCACATTCCAGGCTAACGAGTTGCCAAACATCGTAAGCCACGAGGTGGGATCAACCTCGGGCGACAGATGGAAGACGGGTTACAGCGGCTACGAGCAGATTACCCCTGCGGGCGTGCCTGCGGGATTCGAGATATTCGACATAAAGGGCAAGCAGATTTCGTGGCGCTACACCGACGAGAAGGGCAGCAACAAGCCGTTCCGTGTCTACGATATGGCGAAGGTGGGACACTACTACCGAGAGAATCTCGATATGCAGAATCTGCTTCGTGAGTACCCGAAGACATATATCAACTACGCCGCTCCCGAGTTCGCCCTGCAACTCTATATAAATTGGTGGGGACAAGAGAAGGGCGCCAAGTTGGAGGTGTTCGAGGATAACAAACCTCTGCGAGTGAGACAGATTCATCAGGCCGATCCTCTCTTTGTGGCGACATCGTCAGCCATCACACTCAAGCATAGTCGCAAGAAGCCTCGTATGGGTCGCAACAACTGCCAGCACCTGCTTCGAGTACAGCGCACTTCGCCTACCTCGACCATCAGAGTGAAGTCCACATCTCCATTCGGAGAGGTCTACGAGGAGATTGTCGCAGGTGAAAAAGAGTTCCTGCAACTTCCTAATTAGTTTTTTGTGCAAAATAGGGTTTCTATTTGGTAATTTTGTTGGCAAATTAGAATTTTTGCCTTATCTTTGCAGTACAAAACGATAGGGTTTCAATCTTGAAGAGGGTTGAAATTCTTTATTTTTTTGTTGTTTAAAAAAAGGGATAATATAAAAACACACAATAACTATGGCACAGATTAACTACCTTACAGCCGAAGGCTATAAGAAATTGAAAGAGGAGCTCGACCATATGCGTTCGGTAGAGCGTCCTGCAGCTGCGGCAGCTATCGCTGAGGCTCGTGACAAGGGCGACTTGTCGGAGAATGCAGAGTACGATGCTGCTCGTGAGGCGCAGGGCTTGCTCGAGATGCGTATCGCACAGTTGGAGGCTACCCTCAACAACTCTCGAGTTATCGACGAGAGCAAAATCAGCAAGGATAAGGTGCAAATTTTGAGCAAGGTAACACTTCTCAACCACAACAACAAGCGTGAGGTAACCTACACTCTCGTTTCGGAGAACGAGGCTAACCTCCGTGAGGGCAAGTTGGCTATTGGCACCCCTATCGCAAAGGCTCTCCTCGGTAAGAAGAAGGGCGATGTTGTAGAGGTTTCAGTACCTGCTGGTATCATCAAGTTCGAGATTCTCGACATCTCAATCTAATCGGACTACTAAACCAATGAACAACGAAACAGTCTGTCAAAATTGACAGACTGTTTTTATTTTATGAGCAGGTCTTCGGTCGTGAGCTTGGGAACGAAGTGAACTCCGTTTCGACGGTAGTAGGTTTGCGACTCTCCTTCGTGAATATCGACCACCTCGATGCGCTCGGCAGAGCGACCGATAGCGATAATGAGTTGTGGCGCAAGCGGAAGTTGCAACGCCTTCTGCACCGCCTCGGGGTCGAATGCGGCGATACATACGCCATTGAGTCCCATCTCCACGGCACGAAGCAGTATCGTCTGCGCCGAGATACCCATATCAACATCCACAAATCGTCCCTCTTTGGTCGAGCAGATAACGACAAAGGCGTTTGGCTCGGTGCCCTCCATTGGCAGTTTCACGTCGGGCAGAGCTGTGCCAAGTCGGATGTGTGGCAAGAGGAGCGAGGCCTCCCCCTCGGTTACGAGGCGGTAGCGGAGAGCCTGCTGATTCATTGCCGAAGGTGCCAAACGAGCCGCCTCAACGAGCGAGAGGAGTTGATCCTTACGCACCTTGAACGAGGCGTCGAAACCTCGGGTTGAACGATTTTTGGAGAGGAGCGAAGCGAGCGACACTCGGCGAGTACGCACCGAGGCGCATTTCTGCGCCTCGTACTCCTCCATCTTACGACCAAGATAGTTATCTGCCATTATCTGTTTTCTTCGTTTTTACAATCTTGACATCGACATAGATAGGTAGGTGATCCGAATAGAGACAGCCATACTGCACCTTCTCTCGCTTCACCTTGAACGAGCCATTTGCGCCCATAATATAGTCGATGCACTTGCCAGGTTTATGCGAAGGGGCGGTCATCTTGCTCTCGTCGGTCAATATCGTAGCGAACTCTTTGAACGCCATCATCGGAGCCGACGCAGGGCGTGCATTCGTATCGCCCGCAATAAATGCTGGTTTATCCAACTTCGACACCACATCTCGAATAATATCGACTTGGATGCCTCGACCGAGTTTTCTCGGCACACCCGAGAGGTGGGTGCAGAGCATATAGTACTTCTCGTACTCGACAACCAACAGCACTCGAGCCTCCTTTTCGTTTGGCAGAGGGTAAGTTTTTACCGACAAAGCGGGCTTCTTCGACAATACACCTACGCCATATTTACCGCCCTGATAAGAGATAGCCTTACCGAAGTAGGCGTGGTAGCCACCCGCCTTCTCGGCCAACTCGCCAAGCACATACTTCTTGTTGCGACGAGTCATACTATCCACCTCTTGGATAGCCACCACATCAGGTTTGGCCTTACGGATAACCTCGGCACAACGAGATATATCTTTGATCTTGTCCATTCCGATGCCGTTCTTCACGTTGTACGACATCACTCGCACCTTCTGTGCCGAGAGAGCCGATACGCCCATAGCACAGCACATCAACAAAATCAGAAGTCGCTTCATAACAATTGAGACTATTTCTTCGCCTTAGCCTTCTTTGGCTTCGAAATCTTCACGTCTACATAGAGCGGAAGGTGGTCAGACGAGATATCGCCATAGAGAACCTCGGTTTTCTTAACCTTGAACTGCGCATTTGCACCCATCACATAGTCGATGCAACCATGAGGCTCAGTCGCAGGGAAGGTAAACTTTGTCTCGTCGGTCAATACGGTCATATACTCCTTGAAGAGCTCCATTGTAGGCGAGTGAGGCTGTGCGTTCATATCGCCAGCAAGGAACACAGGCTTATTGAGCTTCGACACAATCTCCTTGATGATTTGAGTAGATGTGCGCTGATCGGGACGAACAAGCGAGAGGTGAGTTGCGAGGAAGTAGTACTTGTCGAACTCCACAACGAGCAAGCCACGAGGCTCCTTGCGACAAGGCAAGCGGTGGAACTCAACCGACTTTGCAGGCTTTCTCGACAATACGCCGATACCATACTTACCGCCCTTGTATGGGATGGTTGGGCCAAAGTATGCGTGGTAGCCAGCCTTCTCGCCAAGCTCGCCAAGCACATAGCGCTTGTTGCGACGAGTCATACTATCTACCTCCTGGATAGCCACGATATCGGGGCATACCTCACGGATAACATTTGCGCAACGGTCGATATCCTTAACCTTATCCGAACCGATGCAGTTGTGCACATTGTACGACATTACTCGCACCTTCTGTGCCGATGCGGTTGTTGCACCAATGAACAACACCGCCAAAACCAAAATAATCTTCTTCATAACTCTATCTTTTTTTTTACGAATTTGCCTTATCGTATCCGTCACGCTTTGCGCCCCAGATTGCCAAAAATATCACGATGCCGACTATAGCCATAACAATAACGCCGATAAATACACCGTTCCAACCGAATGTGTCGGCAATCTTACCGATACCCCAACCCGATACGATTGTCGAGAGGTAACCAAAGATACCAACCAAGCCATTTGCTGTAGCGGCAGCCTTCTTGGTTGCCTGATTCGATGCGGCGATACCGATGAGCGCCTGCGGGCCATAGATGAAGAAACCAGCTGTAGCCAAAACGCCAATCAAAGCCCAACCTGGAACCATTCCCGGATTGAGGTAGAAGAGGTAGAATGCTGCCATCGCAGCGCCAGCACCAACCATACACCACAAACAGGTGCGGTGAGCACGTCCTGCAAAGAATTTATCGGTAGCCCAACCTGCAACGAGTGTTCCTACAATAGCCATAATCTCGAATGCACCAACCGCATAGGCAGCCTCCTTAAAGGACATATTGCAAGCCTCTGTCAAGAACTTTGGACCCCAGTCGAGCACCGAGAAACGAACAACATAAACGAAAAAGTTTGCGAAAGCCAAAACCCAGATAATAGGGTTCTTGTAGACCATCTTTCGTACGTATGCACGTCGAGCAGCAGGGTCGTCGTCTTTATCCAACGAGGTCTTTGCGCTCTCCAGCTCAGGCAATCCCACCGACTTAGGTGTGTCACGCAAAACTGCGAAGAGTGCCAATGCACCAAACAATGCAATCAAACCAGGGATCCAGAACGACCACTTCCACGCACCTGTGTGCTCGGTACGGGTGATGATAGCCTGGGTAGCTTTGGCTTGCGCCTTGTCGATGTTGCACATCTTTGCAATCTCCTCATCGGAATCCTCAACTTCTTTCTCGGAAACAACTTCTACAGCCGACTTTACAGCCAAGAAGTTCTCTTTCGAGAAGGTGTAGGAGGTAGTATCCTGCTTGCCATCTTTCATCGAGCAAATTACATCGACAATGTAACCACCCTCGTCCAAGTGCTTTGGCTCGCAAATCTTAACAACCTTAGCAATCGCCTCGTTAGACTTCTTAACATCGTCCTTGAAGATGGTTGTAACGTAGTTTTTGGTGATATTATCCACATCCTTCTGCGAAGAGCTCACATCATTACCCATATTGGCCATAATAAATCCGCAGAGGATAGCCAAAATGCTCGCTCCGATAGAGTGCGAAGTGTTCCAGATAGACTGCTTTGTAGCCAACTCCTGAGGTGGAATCCAGTGCGAGAGCAAGCGTGCGCAAGGAGGGAAGCCACTACCCTGGAAGATGTTGTTGAGCACCAACAAGATGGCAAAAACAACGATTAGGGTGTGCGGAGCATTACCAATCTCTATGCCGAGCAGATGAGGAATAAATCCAAATGCGATACTCGCCAAAGCGCAAAGTGCAAGACCAATCGACATATGATAGCGAGCATTCATACGGTCAGCCAAGATACCGTTAAAGTAGCGTGAGAAGCCGTAAACAATGCCGACGATGGTCATTACAATACCAAACGAAGCATTCGATATTCCATACTCAGCCGACAAGCCCGGCATCGCAAATGAGAAGTTCTTGCGGACAAAGTAGAAGAAGGCGTAGCCAATCATCGTAGCGATGATGGTGCGCCACTGCCAAATCTTAAATCTCTTTTGAGTTTGAGCGTCCATATTCTATAGTTTTCAGTTTTCCGCTTTCAGTTTTCCGCTTTCAGTTTTCCGTTTATTTAAGTCCGTGCGCCTCCTTAACAAGAGCACCCAACACTTCAATACTATCACATACGAGGTGTGGCTGCTTAGGTGCAGCATCGCAAACCTCCAAAGTGGTCTCGCCCGAGAGTACCAACACACCGAAGGCGCCAGCATTGTGAGCCATCTCGATGTCGGTGTAGATGCGGTCGCCCACCATTGCTACCTCGTCAGCCTCGTAGCCGAAGCGACCGAGGATACCCGAGAGCATATTTGGGTCGGGCTTACCGAGAGTGATGTCGGGACGACGGCCTGTGGCGTGAGCGATACACTCGCAGATTGAGCCACAATCAACCAACACTACAGGCTGGTCGGTAGGGCAAACACGGTCAGGGTTGGTTGCGATGTAAGGCACATTCTGCGACACCCACCACGCTGCACGGCAGAGACGCTCGTACTGCAAGGTCTTATCGAAGGCTACAACCACTACATCGGGTACATCGTCAGCCGAGTCGGCAGTCGATATGAAGCCCGCCTTCTCGAACTCGGCAATCATCGAAGGGGTGCCGAGCAAGAAGAGACGCTTTGCCTCGGGATAGTGAGTCTTGATGTAGTCGATAGTGGCAATCGAGGTGGTGTACATCTCCTCACGAGTAGCCTCGATACCCAACTTCGCCAACTTTGCAAGGTAGTCCGAGATACCTGCCGAAGGGTTGTTTGTAAGGAACGAGTAGTTCAAACCCATCTCCTTAACGCCACCCAAGAAGCCCTTTGTGTATGGGAACAAAGTGGTTCCGAGGTAGATTGTGCCGTCCATATCGAGGGCAAAATGCTTCAATTTGCGCAAACGCTCCATCAACTCGTCGTGCGAGTATATCGAGCGATATTTGTTAAACTCTTTCATTTTTTTATCTATGTTTTTTGTTTTTGTTTCACACTTTAACAAACAAAGGTAACCATTTTTAACCATTTGCCAAAACTTTACTTTACATTTTCGACAAAAGGCTATGAAAATAAATTTTCATACGCTCCGAGTTTTGCAACCAAAAAGGATAGGATAAGGGCGTTTGGAGGAGTGCAAAATTAAAAAATGATAGGGAGTATAGGGTGTATAGGGAGTTGCGGTTGTACTGAAACCCCAAAATTGCAAATAGAGAGGTGAGTACTACCCACACACCACCATAAAATCAGAGGTGATTGAGGGAATTTTGTGCCAAATAAGAAAGCGTGTCCCACCAACCCAAAAGTGCAAATAGAGAGGTGAGTGCAACAATAACAAACCCTTTCTAATACCGCAGCATACCCAACCAGCACCCAAATTGTTTAAATAAGCGAGGGAATTTTGTGCCAAATAAGAAAGCGAGTCCGCAGCATACTCGGCGTATGTGAGGAACTCGCTTATCGAAATGCGGTGCAAAATTCACCGCTTATTTATACAATTTTAGACAGTCATAATCTCCTTCTCCTTCTTCTCAAACGAAGCATCGATAGACTTGTTGAACTTCTCAACAATCTTCTGAATCTGTGTTTCGCCGTCCTTGCCCTCATCCTCAGGCATACCATCTTTTACGGCCTTCTTGAAAGCCTCGACAGCATCACGACGTGCGTTGCGGAGTGAGATACGAGCGTTCTCTGCCTCAGCCTTTGACTGCTTTACGAGGTCCTTACGACGCTCCTCGGTGAGAGGTGGCATTGAGAGACGGATGCTCTCGCCATTGTTCGATGGAGTGAGACCGATGTTCGAGTCGATGATTGCCTTCTCGATTGGGCGAATCATATTCTTATCCCATGGCTGGATGAGGATGGTCTTTGCATCAGGTACGGTAACGCTCGCTACGCCCGAAACAGGGGTCTGCGATCCGTAGTACTCAACGAAAACGCCATTCAAAACATTTACCGAAGCCTTGCCTGCACGGATGTTTGCCAAAGACTCCTCCAAGAAATCTACCGCCTTCTGCATACGAGCAGTTGCGTCATTAATGATTGTTTTAGTATCCATAATGTATAAAATTAAATTTTTTCGATCTCATTAAGTCTGCATTGCTCGCAGGGTCCCCCTGCGTTTACAATTCTGACCCACCCCCAAACCCCCGCCTCAGGCAGGGGCTTGGTCCGCCTATTGGCGGAAAACTTTTTATTTTTTAATCTCTTTATCAATCAAATTTACGAGCTCTGCAAACTCCGCCTCGTCGTAGCCTACGCTCGCCTTTACGACCTTGCCATCCTTGCCAATAAGGAAGTTGCGAGGGATGTAGGTCTGAGCATACTTCTTGTAGATGGTGTTGTCGGTGTCGAGTCCCATAGGGAAGGTGTAACCCATCTTCTCACGGAAGGCTGCTACAGTCTCGTGCTTCTCGCCACGTGAAACAGGGAGGAAAACAAAATCCTCGCCCTTGAATCTCTCGATGATATCCTTCTCGACACGAGCCAACTCGGCACGGCAAGGAGGGCACCAAGTAGCCCAGAAGTTCAACAACACAACCTTACCCTTCAAGTCGGCATACTTAACGATAGAGCCGTCAAACATCGTAACCTCGAAGTCGGGTGCTACCATACCATCCTTAACGATAGTTGCCTGCTCGGGTGTTGGGCGCTCCTGCGCTACTGCTGAGGTCGAAGGGCCAAATACCATAAAGGCGATCAATGCGATAAGAACGATTATTGTCATTATCACCAAGCCCAGCGGGCTCTTCTTTTTATGCTTTCTGTGTACCATATTTTTCCGATTATTGTCAGGGAAGAAAATATATTTAATTAAAATTAGTTTTCCGATATCCATTGATAACGTCTTGTTTCACGAAGTACGCTTATGTTATTTGTGCACCAAAGTTCCGATATTCTCGCCAGTCAAGACCTTCATAAGGTTGCCCGGAGTATCCATATCGAATACGATGATATTGAGACCGTTCTCCTTGCAGAGAGTGAAGGCGGTCATATCCATAATCTTGAGGTTGCGAGCGTAAATCTCGTCGAACGAAATCTCGTCGAACTTCGTAGCGGTAGGATCCTTCTCAGGGTCTGCGGTGTAGACGCCGTCAACACGGGTTCCCTTGAAGAAGCCGTCAGCCTCGATCTCGATACCACGCAATGCCGAAGCCGAGTCGGTCGAGAAGTATGGGTTCGAGGTTCCGCCACCGATAATTACGACATAGCCCTGGCTCAAGTACTCGAGTGCCTTATCCTTTGAGTAGTACTCGCCAATAGGCTCCATACGAATCGAGGTCAAGACCTTACACTTAACACCCTCGTCTACCAACACCGCCTGCAATGCCAACGAGTTGATAATGGTTGCCAACATACCCATCTGGTCGCCCTTAACACGGTCGAAGCCTCGCTTTGCACCCTGCAAACCACGGAAGATGTTACCGCCACCGATTACGATACCGATCTCGGTGCCGAGAGCCTGCGCCTCCTTAATCTGCTGAGCATAGACACGAGCCTGCTCCATAGAGATACCATATTTCTGCTCGCCCTGCAACGACTCGCCACTCAATTTCAGAAGGATTCTTTTGTATTTCATACTACACATTTTTTGTTCGTACTACAAATATACGATTAAAAATTAAAAATTGAAAATTTCAGAATTAAAATTTGCTACGCAACCCCTCTCTCAAAGGCTATTTGCCCCACTCGTATCGCTCGCTCTCGATGCCGAGCATCGCCACGATGCGCTCGGTAACGGTTTGGCACACCTCCTCGATATCCTTCGGAAGTGAGTAGAACGACGGCGTAGCGGGCAGAATAACCGCTCCAGCCTCGGTCAAGGTGGTCATATTGCGAAGGTGGATAAGCGAATAAGGCGTCTCACGCACCACAAAGATGAGTCGACGACGCTCCTTCAGCATCACATCGGCCGAGCGCTCAATCAATGTCTGCGATACGCCCGATGCGACACGGCCAATCGTGCCTACGCTCGACGGCACCACAACCATCGCATCCCATCGTGCCGAGCCGCTCGCTGGCGAAGCGAAGAGATTCGAGTTGTCGTACTCCTCGATTTTTGGCGATTGAGGCATCGTCTCGCCCTCGTGAGCCACCACAGCACGAGCATTTGCGCTGTAGATCAGAGCCACACGCTCCACCTCATTGCTTGCCACAAGCGCCTCCACGAGTTGACGTGCATAAATTGCGCCACTTGCAGCTGTTATTGCCACCACTACTTTCATTACAGTTCTATTGCTTTACATTTAAGGCCAAGTTTTTCGATATGCTCCAATGTCTTCGGGAGCGCATAGCTCATATTCACGAACGACTTCTCGCTATCGTGAAAGAGAATTATCGCACCAGGTTTGATATGGGGCAAAACACCTCGCCAACACCACTCACGAGTGATTTTTCGATTGTAGTCACGAGAAATCACACTCCACATCACAATCCTATAGCGTTGCGCCACAGCCCTCAACTGCGACGGAGTAATGCGAGCATAGGGCGGACGAAAAAGATCGCTCTGCACCGAGTAGGATGCCAAGGCGATATCATCCAAATATCGCTCCAACGACATACGATAACCCTTCTGGTGGGAGTATGTGTGGTTGCCCACACGGTGTCCCTCGTCGAGAATCTTCTTGTAGAGGTCGGGGTACTTCTCCACATTCTTACCCAACACAAAGAAGGTCGCTTTGGCGTCGTGGCGACGCAACATCTCCAATATCCACTCCGTAATACCCGGCGTTGGGCCGTCATCGAAGGTGAGATAGACACCCCTATCGTCCTCGATTTGCCATATCAACTCGGGGAACATTCGGCGTATAAACTTTGGAGGCGAAATCTTCATCGTTCACAAATGTGCTAACCAATCGCAAATATAGGTATTTTTTGGTAAAAATTTTGTCGTTGCACAAAATATACATAACTTTGTATAGTTAATATAACTATTTATGAAGCGTTTTTTATCCGTTTTTATAGTCGCCGTAGCACTCGTTTCGTTGGTGGGTTGTAAGTTCTCATCGGCCAAGAAATCGATTCTCGGCGCACCATACGAGGTGGTTGTGGTTTGTGATGATCAGCTTTGGGATGGAGCAGTCGGCGCCGAGTTGCGTGATCTGTTCCAGACACCTGTCGAAATGATAAACCAGGTGGAGCCGATGTTCGATGTGATTCATATCGCACCTCGCAACTTTACAAGTATCTACCCTTCACATCGCAACATTTTGAAGGTTGTTTGCTCGCCAAATGCAACCACTGCGGTTGCCAACGCAGAGTACGATGTAGTGGCGGCTCCGCAGATTGTAGTTACATTTCAAGGCCCAACCGTCGAGGCTATGGTCGACTACCTCAAGGAGAATGGCAAGAGCCTTATGCGAGTGTTCGAAATTGCCGAGCGAGACCGCACCATCGAGAGCGCAAAGGCGTATGGAGCAACCAACTTAGAGAACGATATCAAGCGCCAATTCGGCATCGAAATACACCTCTTGAGGGGTTACACCAAGCGTAGCGCAAGCAAAGATTTTCTCTGGGCGTCGCTCGAGTACCCCGTTGCAAGTCAGGGTTTCTTCATCTACACACACCCATTCGACGGTAAGAAGAGCATAACCACCGAGGCATTGGTCGAGGCTCGCAACCAATTTGCAAAACGCATCCCTGGCCCATCGGAGGGTTCATATATGACCACGGTCAGCCACATACCCGACATCGATGGCGACAAATATGTGGAGTTCAAGCCCGAGCGCAAGGTTGTGAGAATAAACGGTTGCGACTGGGTTGAGTTGCGAGGTTTTTGGGAGGTCGAGAAGGACTTTATGGGTGGCCCATTTGTTAGCTACACCACCCTCGACAAGGCGACAAATCAGTTGATAACCATCGACTGCTACATCTATTCGCCAAAGGACGACAAGCGCAACCTTTTGCGTTCGCTCGAGCACCTGATTTACGGAGTATCATTTACAACACAAAAATAGAGTATGAAGAGATTACTAACCTTATGTACAGTGCTCTGCTTCGCCATTGTAGCGATGGCACAGAGCGAGCAACCATTGCCAAAGATGTTTGCACATCGTGGCTGTTGGAGCAAAATTTGCCCCGAGAACTCTATCCCTGCCGTAGGTCGTGCTGCACGCCACGGATATATGGGTATCGAGTGCGACGTGAAGATGACCGCCGATGGTAAGATGGTGCTTATGCACGACAAAACTATCAACCGCACCTGCCGTAATGCCGACGACTACTCGAAGATTCAGGGCAAGGTAAGAGTTGAAGATTTGACATTCAAGGAGTTGCGCAACAACTATGTGCTCGCCTCTCCAAACCACGACTATCGTATGCCGATACCTACCTTGGAGGAGTTGTTGAAAGAGTGCAAGAAGCACAATATCGTGCCTATGCTCCACTCCAAACACGTAGAGTCGTACCGCTTGGCGCAGAAGATTATGGGCAATAATTGGGTCTGCTTTACCAAAGATGTGCAGGCGTTGAAGGAGTGTCGCAAATTCTCGAAGTGCCTTATTCTCTACGCCATTGACGAGAAGAATGCCGAGAGCGCATTCGAGGTTTTGCCTCAACTCGGTGGCAAGGTGGGCGTTTCGTCGATGAAGCGTGAGGCTCTCACCCGTGAGCGCAACAAGCGTCTTAAGGAGTGTGGCTACGAGGTGCAGTCGTCAATCTACAAGGCTCCTCGTGAGGTCTACGCTTTGCGTGATGGTGCTACAATCATACTCTCGGATTTCAGCCTTATGCCAGACCCTAACAACAACCCTGCGAAGGTTGTTGAGCTCGATCCTCAGACCTTGGCGCAGGGACAAACACTCCGCATCGATGCCGACAAGAAGGTTAAGGATGGCGGCGTTGCTATCGATATCGAGTTCGAGGGCGTTATCGAGATTGCTTTCGAAAAGGATAAGCAGCTCTACACCCTCTACAATAACGGCTCGTACCACGACCGCTTCGGAACACGCTTCATTAACAGCAAGGGTATGGTGACTCTCCACGGCGTAGAGGAGAGCAAAATCAAGTCAGCAAAGATCTACTTCTACGAGTTCTAAACTCTGTAAAAACCGAATAAAAAGGGGACTGTCTTTTTTCGTGACAGTCCCTTATTTTTTTAGAAGTTGTATAGTTTCTCTATTTTAGGTACTTATCCAACCAGCCGAAGAACTCTCGATTCCAAACCAACGAGTTTTGCGGTTTGAAAACCTGGTGAGCCTCGTTCTCGAACGACACCAATCGTGCAGGCAAGCCACGCATACGAGCCGCAGTAAAGGCCTGAAGCGACTGCGTATAAGGGATGCGATAGTCACGCTCGCCCGTGATAATCAAAATCGGACTATCCCACTTATCAACTGCCTTGTGTGGAGAGTTGGCGTACGAGCGCACAGCGGTGGCATTATCCTTATCCCAATATGAACCTCCATAGTCGTTATTGAGGAAGAACAACTCCTCGGTCTCGCCATACATCGACTCGAAATTGAAAATTCCGCAGTGAGCAATAAAGGCCTTGAAGCGCTTCTCGTGGTGACCTGCGAGGTAGAAGGTCGAATAGCCGCCATACGATGCACCCACGCAACCCAAACGCTCCTTGTCGCACCACTTCTCCTTCGCTACGTCGTCGATAGCCGAGAGGTAGTCTTTGATATTCTGTCCCGAGTAGTCGCCCGAAATCTGATCGAGCCACTCCTGTCCGAACGACGGCAAGCCACGACGGTTAGGTGCCACTACGATATAGCCCTGTGCCGCCATAAGCTGGAAATTCCAGCGATAGCTCCAGAACTGCGATACCACGCTCTGCGGGCCACCCTGACAGTAGAGCAATGCGGGATACTTCTTCGACTCGTCAAAGTCGGGCGGAAGGATAACCCAAGTGAGCATCTTCTTGCCGTCGGTAGTTGCCACCCAACGCTTCTCGACCTTGCCCATCTTGATATTGTCGTACACCTCCTTATTCACGTTTGTGAGCTGCTTCATAGCTCCGCTCTTAAGGTCGAATTCGAACATCTCCGAAGCCATCGAAATCGACATCACCGAGCCTACGCACTTTCCGCCACCAATCTCGAACGAGTTGATATCGTGGTCGCCCTTGGTCAAAACCTCAACCTCGCTCGCCTCTGCAACTTTGGCCGCACAGATTTGGTGGGTAGCCTCGATAGGGGCGATAAAGTACACTCTATCCTCGCCATCCCACACCACATTGGTTGCGTGATAGTCGAAATTCTTAGTCACATAATCGACCTTGCCCGAAGCCAAGTCGTAGACCATCAAACGCTCCTTATCGGCCTCGTTGCCTGCACGCTCCTGCGAACGGAAGGCGATCTTCTTGCCACTTGGCGACCATACAGGATACTTGTCGTAACCCACGAAAGGATAGGCCTTGTTGCCCTTGCAGATATTCTCGGTCTTGCCGCTTGCGAGGTCGTAGATAAAGATATCCGAGTCGGTCGAAACGGCATACTCTGCACCCGTAAGCGGTTTGCAAGTGTAGGCCAACTTCTTGCCGTCGGGGCTCCACGCAATCTCGGCGTGGTCGAAGTATGGCGCAAGCGGAGCATCCCAAGCCGACTCCTTGCCCACGATATCCACACCCTTGCCTACACTCTCGGTCGAGAGGTCAGCAACGAAGATATGGAGGTAGTCGCCCTTATCCCAATAGTCCCAATGGCGCACCATCAAGTCGTCGTAGATACGAGCCTTCGACTTTGCCATATCGGCATAGACATCGGCCGAGTTGATATCCTTGGCGTGAACAAACTGCGTATAGTAGATATGTTTCTCGTCGGGCGAGATACCGAAGCCCTCGATACCGCCCTCGATCTTCGACACCTGCTGTGGTGCGGTGCCGTTGGCCTTCATTCGCCACAACTGCATCTCGCCACTACGGTTCGAGGCAAAGAAGATATACTTGCCATCGGCACTCCAAACGGGCGATACTGCACTCGACGAGGTGTCGGTCAACTCGCACTCCTTGCCCGAAGCGAGGTTGCGACTTACGATGATTGTTACACCCCTATTCTCCGCCATATTGTAGCGAGTGAGGGTATAGAGGAGCGTCTTGCCGTTTGGCGAGAGTGCGTGTTCGCCCACTCGTCCCATCTTCCACATAACCTCAGGCGTGAGGCGTGCGGCTGCAATCTCCTCGGCGGTCAAAGCGTTGTCGATTTTGATAGGCTCGGCCGAGACGTTCTGCCCCGCAAAGCCTGAAAGTAACAATGACATAGCAATAAATAGTTTTTTCATCTTCATATTTTTAACTTAAATTTCCTATCTTTGTATTGTCCAAAAACGATATTTTTTATGCGTGCTGATATATACTTTGCACACAAGGTACTGATTCTCACCGACTCGCCCGTAGCGGTCGAGGGTGCTTATCGTATGCCTTCGTCCGAACTTTCAAGGGCGAATGTACTCAAAATTTTCGAAACCACCAACACGATACTCGTCATCGACAAGATGATAGAGTGCTATTTCGACTCGTTCAAGAGCGAATTTAAGTATGTCGAAGCGGCAGGCGGTTTGGTCGAAAACGAGAAGGGCGAGACGCTGATGATCTACTGCTATCGCCATTGGGATTTGCCAAAGGGTCACATCGACGCAGGCGAGACCGCCGATGTGTGTGCCGTACGAGAGGTTGCCGAGGAGACCGGCGTCGAGGGGGCAAAAATAGTCCGATTTTTGTGCAATACTTTCCACACCTACAGCGTTTATGGAGAGTGGGAGCTGAAGCGCACCTCGTGGTATCATCTTACGGCGCAAAGCTGCGAGACCAAGCCTCAGAAGGAGGAGGATATCGCCGTGGCGAAATGGTGCTCGGCCGAGGAGCTCGAGGAGAATTTGCGCTCGACATACCCCACAATACGCAATGTGTTCGCCGAGAAAAACAGGTAGATTATGGTAAAGATTCTTTGGGTAGATGACGAGATAGAGTTGCTCAAACCGCACATTATGTTCCTTCAGTCGAAGGGGTACGAGGTGGCAACCTGCAACAATGGCTACGACGCTATAGATATGGCGTCGGAGGTCGATTACGACGTGATTATTCTCGACGAGATGATGCCGGGAATGACAGGTCTCGAGACTCTGCCACTTATCAAAGATATCCGCCCGACTACGCCTATCGTGATGGTTACAAAGAGCGAGGAGGAGGATATTATGGATAAGGCGATTGGCTCGAAGATTGCCGACTACATCGTCAAACCCGTACATCCGTCGCAGATGCTATCGCTGATTAAGAAGCTGGTGCACTCGAAGCAACTCGTCAGCGAGCAGAGCTCCGCCGACTATCAGGCCGAGTTTGGTCGTATCTCGATATCGATGCACAACGCCTCGACCTTTCGACAGTGGGCGACAATATACCGCAAACTCGTAAATTGGGATATCGAACTTACGGGTGGCGACGAGTCGATACGAGAGATTCTGCAACACCAGAAGGAGGAGGCCAATCGAGCCTTCGGACGCTTCGTGTGCAACAACTATAAAGATTGGATAAATGCACGTGACGAGGATTCGCCCGTGATGTCGCATACCCTAATGCGCAGTCGAATATTCCCCGAGGTGGATAGCAACACCAAGACTACCCTGCTCCTGATTGACAACTTCCGCTACGATCAATGGCGTGCGATAAGCGACATCGTGCACGGACTCTTCGAGGTTGCGACCGAGGATTTCTACTGCTCGATTCTTCCTACGGCTACGCAGTATGCTCGCAACGCCGTATTTGCGGGTTTGATGCCGTTGGCGATTGATAAGTTGATGCCTAACAGATGGCTCAACGACAACGAGGAGGGTGGCAAGAATCAATACGAGGAGGAGTTTCTCGACCGTCAGATCGTGCGTGCAGGCAAGCCCTACAAGTGGTCATTCGACAAGCTCGTGCGCCCCGAGGCGGGACGTAAGCTCATTGACAATATCCGCCACGTCTACGACTCCGACTTTTCGGTTATCGTCTACAACTTCCTGGATATTCTCTCGCACGCCCGCACCGAGACCGATATCATCCGTGAGCTGACCGACGACGATGCTTCGTTCCGCTCGCTCACACGTTCGTGGTTTGCCCACTCGGAGCTCTATACTCTATTGAAAATGCTCTCGGAAAAGGGACACACCGTAATTATAACATCCGACCACGGAACGGTGCGCATCGACAACCCTGTGCGAGTGAAGGGCGACAGAGAGACCTCGTTGAACCTACGCTACAAGACAGGTCGCAACTTGGACTACAATCGCAAGGAGGTGTTCGAGATTACTCGCCCCGAGGAGATACAGTTGCCTGCGTCGAACCTCTCGTCGAGCTACATCTTCGCCTACAACAACGACTTCCTGGTCTATGCGAACGACGCCAACCGCTATATCCGCTACTATCGTGACACCTTCCAACACGGCGGCATCTCGATGGAGGAGATGATTGTGCCGTATATTGTTCTCAAGCCGAAGGGTTAAGATGAGAGACGAGTGTTTATTTTGCTTTTAGCCATTAGCCATTGGCTATTGGCTATTTTTTATGCAAAATGCAGAATTAGTTGTCCTTTTTCAACTCGCCACCAATTTCTTGTCATAAGTCGTAAGATGTGGTGCATCACAAAAGAGAGAGAAGGTTGTATTCGTACAACCTTCTCTCTTATTGAAAATCGGAGTTGATTGAGCTATTTTTGTGCGAAGCTAGGCGACAAATTCGCAGCATAGTTGGCCTATGTGAGAAATTTGGCGTCCGACGCTCTCGTGCAAAAAGAGCCAATCAGAACGATTTTACTTGCGAATTGCGGCAACACCTGGCAACTCCTTACCCTCAATATACTCGAGGAGAGCACCACCACCGGTAGATACATACGATACCTTATCAGCGAGGCCGAACTTGTTGATACAAGCTACAGAGTCACCACCACCGATGAGCGAGTATGCACCATTCTGCTGAGTTGCGTCAGCGATAGCCTCGGCAACAGCACGAGAGCCAGTAGAGAACTTATTGATCTCGAATACGCCTACAGGGCCGTTCCAGAGAATAGTCTTGCAGTTGAGAATCTCCTTGCGGAAGAGCTCCTTACCACCCTCGGCGATATCAACACCCTCCCACTCTGCTGGAATCTCCTTAACAGGAGCCGACTGAGTGTTTGCGTTCTCGCTGAAGTCGTCGCAAACGAGTGCGTCTGGCGACATTACGAACTCAACGCCACGAGCCTTAGCCTTAGCGAGGATATCGAG
>JAFYQY010000075.1 GCA_017559685.1 Alistipes sp. | reverse complement strand
GTGGGCTTGGCCTATGTCGTGGTATATCTTCGCAGGCTATGCACTCGTTGTAGCACTCCTCTTTGCACTTATATTTAGATATAAGCACAACCCGCAGGAGAACCTCAAGGCGACTCACTAATATACATATTATATATAAGATAGATGGGTATCGTTTTCGATACCCATCTCTTTTTGTGTAAAACCCGAGAAAATATTTGGAAATAAGAGAAGTTTTTATTTACTTTGTGATATCAAAATGATATTATTTTGAAGTGAGCGAGCAAATTCTAAAACCTTAAAACTATACAACTATGAAACAGAATCGAAACAAACTCTATTCGGGCTTGAAGATTAATGGCTTCTTTGCGCTATTATTGGCGATGGCAATGCTTGGTGGTGGTATCTACTTGCTTGTAAACGGAATAGATGGCTTGGACTATGGACGTGGTAGCAACAACGATGCGCTGATAGTTATTATCGGTGCTGTTCTTGCATTCCTTGGCTTCTTCTCGTTTTTCGGCTTCCTGATGCTCGAGCCTAACGAGGCACGTGTGTTGCTCTTCTTCGGAAACTATCGTGGTAACCTTGTCGATGCGGGCTTCTGGTGGATCAACCCACTTATGACGAAGAAGCAGATTTCGCTCCGTTCACGCAATCTCAATGCCGAGCCTATCAAGGTGAACGATAAGCAGGGTAACCCTATCCTTATCGGCTTGGTGCTCGTGTGGAAGATTCGAGAGGAGGATATCTATAAGGCTGTATTCGACATCGACTCTCCGATACCGTCGAACGGTATCAGCATCACTGCAAGCGACCGTATGCGTGTTCTCGAGCACTTTGTGTCGGTGCAGAGCGATGCAGCATTGCGTCAGGTGGCGGGCATCTACGCCTACGACAATAATATCGGCGGCGAGGAGGTTACACTCCGTTCGAATGCCGACGCTATCAACGAGGAGTTGGAGAATCGCTTGAACGAGCGCCTTGCAATGGCGGGTATCGAGATTGTCGAGGCTCGTATCAACTACCTCGCCTATGCTCCCGAGATTGCAGCCGTGATGTTGCGTCGCCAGCAGGCCGATGCTATTATCTCGGCACGTGAGAAGATTGTCGAGGGTGCAGTCTCGATGGTTAAGATGGCTCTCGATAAGTTGGCCGAGGATCAGGTTGTTGAGCTCGACGAGGAGCGCAAGGCGGCTATGGTTAGCAACCTGCTCGTGGTGTTGTGTAGCGACGAATCGGCGCAACCGGTAGTGAATGCAGGAACGTTGCACCACTAAAATTCATAAGCTATTTTATAAATTTAAGAGCTAATGGCTAATGGCCAAAAGCTAAAAGCAGAAAAAATGTATGGCAAAGGAGGCGACAAAGAGCTTTGTACTTCGTGTCGATGCTGATATGATGGAGGCTATCGAGAAGTGGGCGGCAGACGAATTCCGTTCCACGAACGGTCAGCTCCAATATATCATCGCCGAGGCTCTCCGCAAAAGCGGCCGCCTCAAACGAAACAAACAAAGATAAAAAAGCAGATGGGTATCGTTTCGATACCCATCTGCTTTGTGTTTAGATTAAAGTTCTACTCTGCCTTTGGTACGATCTGAACATTTACTGCCTGTTCGCCCTTATCGCCGTTGCCGATCTCGTAAGTTACGAATTGACCTTCGTTCAAAGCCTTGAAACCCTCCTTTACGATGCCGGTGTAGTGAACAAATATCTCTTTGCCCTCCTCGGTGATAATAAATCCGTACCCCTTCTTAGAGTCGAACCACTTTACTTTTCCCTCCATAGTTAAAAATTGGTTAGTTTTATTTGGTTATACAAATATAACAAAATTTTCTATCATTGTACCAAAAAGAGGGAATATTTTACCCCGATAGGCTCGAAATGGGCAGAAAAATGGGGGTGAAGTAAAAAAAATGATAAAATTTTTGCAAAAAGTTTGCAGATTAAAAAATTTGCCTTACCTTTGCACTCGCAATACAACAACGGGATGTAGCGCAGTCCGGTTAGCGCATCTGGTTTGGGACCAGAGGGTCCCAGGTTCGAATCCTGGTATCCCGACAGAGAGAGACAAGAGATTGTCTCTCTTTTTTTTGTTGTTATACCAGTATTCGTTCAGTCGGTAGCGGTGTGGCAGACTTGTCTGCGCTGTGGTGTTGCTATTGCTGTGTGCGACAATCGCTATGCGATTTTCGATATCATAGTCGTAGTCTAATAAGTAAATGAATTTCCTTATTCGCCTCCGCCTATGCTATCCAACCTTCGGTTGCTGTCGCACACCATCAATATCTTCTCTGCTCGGTCTGCTCAAATCTTCTGCGACCGGTCGAATCCTATCGGGGAAAATATCGGTTGTGGAATTAAGTACGTTAAGGGTGTTAAGGAAATATAGGATAGGATAGGATAGGATGCGCACCTGCGGTGCTTGATGGGATTTGATAGGAACTCCTATTTTATCCTATCTCGTCCTATCAAGGGCGTAAGCCCGAATCCTATCTTGTCCTATCTAATCCTATTAAACTCCTAACTCCTCTCTACTCACTAAAAAAAAAGAGCCTAAAAGCTCTTTTTTTTTACAGTTTTACCTTGAAGTATGCGGCGCCGCTTGCTTGGGCGGCAGCAATGCCGACGGGTGAGTCCTCGAAAATTAGCGTCTCGGCGGGTGTTACTCCCTCAATCGCCATAGCCTTCAGGAAGGCCTCGGGCGATGGTTTGGGCTCGGCAACATCGTTCGAGGTGAGTATTCCGTCGACCTTGCCTTCGAGTCCGAGGTAGCGCATCGCATTTGCGATATTGTCAATCTGTCCCGTAGATACTATCCACACTTTACCGCCCTTACTGCGGAAATCTTGTGCGAAGTTCCACAGTGGCTCGTTGAGTCGCACCGACTCGAAAAGGGTGGGGTATAGCTCGATTTTGCGACGACGAATACGGTCGAGTTCCTCCTCGTCGCTGACGCCTATAGCACGCAAAAATTCTGCGCAACGCACACCAAAATATTTGCTCCTATACTCCGCTTCGTCGAGGTGTCGTCCTGCCTCTTCAAGGGCTAAAAGATAGGCCTTTGTGTGGGCGTCTATGGTCGAGGCGAGCGTGCCGTCGAAGTCGAGAATCAAGAGTTTTATCTGCATTGTAAGAGGGTGTTAGTCAAATGATTGCATACCCGATTGAGCGATGCGCATAATGCGCTGATACTCCTCGGGTGTAAGCTCCATAAAGAAGTGGTGAATAGGGTCTACACGCATACCGTTGTAGCGCACCTCGTAGTGGAGGTGTGGCGCAAGCGAGAGTCCCGAGTTGCCCGATAGGGCGATGATGTCGCCTCGTTGCACCCTCTTGCCTCGCTTAACTTTGACGCTCTGAAGGTGGCTGTACGAGGTGGTATAACCGTTGCCGTGGTCGATTATTACAGTGAGACCCGAGGTAGAATTCTTGCCCTTAATCTCCTTCACAAGGCCGTCCGCCGTAGCGAAAACTCGGGTGCCCTCAGGGATGGCGTAATCCACGCCCTGGTGGTGTTGAAGGGTGCGGTAGAATGGGTGCATCAGGGTGCCGTATGCGGCAGTCAGCAATGTCAATTCGTGATTCGTAACAGGCTGAATTGAAGGTATTTTGTTGCGCTTCGAGCCGAGTGTAGTCATCATCGTGTCGATCTTGCCGTAGGACTCCTCGAGTGCGGTCATCTTCTGCTCCAAAGTCGCAATCGAGGCAGTGAGTTTGTTCGACATCTCGCTGTTCGACTTGGTGTTGAGTGCGATTTGCAAATCTACTCGCTCGTTGTTGTACTCCGAATCGAAGTTGTATGGCTCCGACTCGAACATTATGGCGAAGATACTCTTATCTCGCTCGACAACATTTTCGACCACTACGGCCAACGAATCACGCTCGGCGAGCAGGGTGTTGTACTCCTCCTTGAGACGGTCGGTCGAGTGGCGCAATTCGTACTCGGCAGGGGTGTCGAAGAGCAACGAGAAGAGGACGTAGTAGAGCACTGCGGCTCCAAACCACGCCAACATCGTCAGGGCACGACGGCTTTTCTTGTTTGTATTGTCTCCGTTGTGGCTCATCTCTATGCACCTTCGTTAGATACTCCTTCGTCGGTCTCGAGGTCGGAGTTGTACTTCATATTCTCCATCAGCTGACGATACTCGTCGCTGGTCATATTGCGGTTAAAGTAGTTCACGGGGTTTACGTTGCGACCACGATATATAACCTCGTAGTGGAGGTGTGGGCCCGTAGAGCCTCCCGTCGAACCTACCTCGCCGATAAGTTGTCCACGTTGAACTTTGTCGCCCGCCTTTACGAACATCTTCTGGAGGTGGGCGTAGCGAGTTTTGTAACCGAAGCTGTGGTTGATTAAAATTTGACGACCATAGCCCTTTCGGCGACGTCCTTGCTCCACCTTCTCGACCACGCCATCGCCCGTAGCATATACGGGAACGCCGTAGTTGGTCGACATATCGACACCCTTGTGCATAGTTCGCACCTTGTAGATGGGGTGCTTCTCTCTTACGCCAAAGGCGTAAAATGCCTTCAATGCGGTGCGGTCGATAGGCCAAATTGCAGGGGTTGCCATAGCCATCTGCTCCTTATCCTTGGCCAAAATCTGCACCTCGTCTAACGAGAGCGATGTGGCGTAGGTGAGACGGTATACGGCATCGAGCTGTTGCCAAGTCGAGGTCATCAAATAGGAGTATTCGTAGCCCTCGAGGTCGGCATATTTGGCGTTAGGGTAGGGGGTGTAGACACCTTGCAAAGCGAGCGAGTCGCTCGAGAAGAGACGACGGTAGACGTTGTGGTCTCGGTGGCGAATCTCCTGCAACTTGCTCTGCATCGAGGCGATTTGGTCTTGCAGAATCTCGTACTTAATCACAAGTTCTCGGTTTGAGTCGGCGATAAGGTGCATCTTCGGCGTGTAGAAGAGCGACGAGATGATCATATTCAAGAGCGAAATGACGATGAAACCAATCAACATCTGTCGCAGAATGTTGTATCGGTTTCGTCGCCTCGAGCTACTCGAAACACCTTTTTTATCGCAAATCTCCTCTTTCAAAGCGAAAAACTTTCGTATATAGGTGCAAAATTAACTATAATTTTGTACTTTTGCAACCGATTTGGCTCGCACGTGCGTGTAATGCGTGCGAATCAATAGTGTAACGCATTGAAATTAAAAATATTATACAAAATGGATTCTAAACAAATACGCCAAGCGTTTCTCGATTTCTTCGCAGAGAAGCAACACCTTATCGTGCCATCGGCACCTATGGTTGTAAAGAATGACCCGACTTTGATGTTTACAAATGCGGGTATGAACCAATTTAAGGATATTTTCCTCGGTAATGCCGAGCGCAAGTCGCCTCGTGCTGCCGACTCGCAGAAGTGTTTGCGTGTGTCGGGTAAGCACAACGACTTGGAGGAGGTAGGTCACGATACCTATCACCACACAATGTTCGAGATGCTCGGAAACTGGTCTTTTGGCGATTACTTCAAGACCGAGGCTATCGCTTGGGCTTGGGAGCTCTTGACCGAGGTTTACAAGTTGCCAAAGGAGCGTATGTACGCAACCGTATTCGAGGGCTCAGAGGAGGATGGTGTACCATTCGACCAGGAGGCTTACGATATCTGGAAGGAGCGCTTGCCAGAGGATCACATCATCCGTGGTAACAAGCACGACAACTTCTGGGAGATGGGCGAGACAGGCCCTTGCGGCCCTTGTAGCGAGATTCACTTCGACCTTCGTGACGAGGCAGAGATTGCTGAGAAGCCAGGTCGTGAGATGGTGAATATGGGTCACCCACAGGTTATCGAGATTTGGAACCTTGTGTTTATGCAGTTCAACCGCAAGGCTAATGGCTCGTTGGAGTCGTTGCCTGCAAAGCACGTCGATACAGGTATGGGCTTCGAGCGCTTGTGTATGATTATGCAGGGTGTGAAGTCGAACTATGACACCGATGTGTTCCAGTCTACTATCAAGGTGTTGTCTGAGATGTCAGGCAAGGAGTATGGCAAGGAGGAGGCTACCGATGTAGCTATGCGCGTTATCGCTGACCACCTCCGTGCTATCGCATTCTCGATTGCTGACGGTCAGTTGCCTTCGAACGTAAAGGCTGGTTATGTTATCCGTCGTATCTTGCGCCGTGCTGTACGTTATGGCTACACCTACCTCGGCTTTGGCGAGCCATTTATCTGCCGCTTGGTGCCTACCTTGGTTGAGCAGATGGGCGGTCAGTATCCGGAGTT
>JAFYQY010000074.1 GCA_017559685.1 Alistipes sp. | reverse complement strand
ACCATAAAACAAACGCGACCCCAAGAGGTCGCTTTTCTTATGCCGTAATATAAACTCTATTCTCTCCTTCGAGTTTAGAACGAAGCGGTAAGCATCAACTTCACGCCATTACCAAACTGCTTTCCGTTCTTGAAAGTCTGGTTGATTTTGTGCTCGAGCGAGTAGGCCAACTGCATACGGAAATACTTGAATGGCTCGTAACCCACGCAGGCAGAATAGCGCATATCGATCATCGCATTCTTAGTATCACGGTGGATATAGTCGAAGCAGTTGCGACAGAAGTAGTCCACCATACCGCCAGCCCACAACATACCTGCATTCTTTGGCAAGTGGTGGCGATAACCCGCCTCGGCATACATACCCTCCGATGCGAGTTTTGCGGTTAAACCACCGAGATACTCAGCACGAGCGAAGGCGTGCTTGGCGTCGTAGTTGAAGCCTACACCCCAACGGTGCATAGGCACATACTCGGCGCTACCCGACCAACCATACTCGGCATATTTCTCGGCTGTAAAGCTCGAGAGGTTTGCCTCGCCCCATTGATAGTAACCCGCCAAAGCCAAATCTTTCGACGGCTTGATGGTCAATTTAGCGTAGATATCCTTCGATTTGTTATCATCCTTAGTATTGATACCACTACCATTTAAGAGACCAACGTTATAATTGATAACGCTATATCCCTCACGATGAATGAAACCACCGAAGAATTGGAAACCGATATCACGTGCCGTTACATCGTAGCCCGTAACATCATTTGCGCCCATCTTTGCAAGGTTGCAAACAGCATACGAGAAGTCGATAAAGTCGTACTTCGAAGGCGAGATACTTGCCTCGAAGGTTACAGGGTTCTTATACTGACCAAGTTGCACTCCGAACTCCTTGAAAGGCTGGTAGCGAAGCCACATATCGAGAACAGGGCTTTTCTTTGGCAGACGGCAGAGATCGAAATATACTCGATAGTCGAGCTTTGCGCCCTTGGCACCACGATACAAATCGCCTGCGAGAGTGAATCGTATACGGCGGAGATAGAAGCTCGAAACGCCTGTCTTATCGTCGCCCTCGTTGTCGGATGTCCAATCGTACTGCGCCTGCATAAACGCCGACAACTTAACATATTGGCGCACCTTCTCCAACGCCGCAACACGCTTCTCCTGCTTCTCGAGGCGAGCAGCAAGCTCCTCATTTGTCTCACTCTTAACGCTCTTTGGTGCCTCCTGCGCCGAAACGACAAGAGTACCAAGAACGGCAATTAACATCAATAATATTTTTCTCATATCTATTTCTTATTTTTCTTCTTCCACTCTTTGAGGTAGTCTATGCAGAAGGCACCCTTCTGCGCTCTATATTTGTCGAGGTTCGAACCCGAGTGCCAAGTGGTGTAACCACCTGTCAAACCAGCATCGTACAAGCCACGAATCTCCTTCTCGACATCGGCCGCATCGTAGCGCAAGCCGTTTCTATCCACGTGCTTCATCACAGGATAAGCCTGAATCCAAGTACGCACCGCTGCTGGTGTAGGAGTTGCTGCCTGACGACCATTCACACGCTCACCCCACGCCTTGAGAATCTCGTACGGGTGGTTCCACGGCTGTTTTACGCCATAGTAGTTGTTCGAGAAGTGGTCAGGGTAAGGCATACCGCAGATTGCATCGCACACATTCGAGATTGCAGGCCAATACTGTCCGTAGGCTGTTGTGTAGCCAGGGTTTGCAGCCTCGCCAAAGACATCCACCGAGACGTATGCTCCCACAGCGTGAATCTCGTCGCAAGCGTACTGCACAAAGCGCTGAATAGCCTGCACCTTCGACTCCTTGTACTTGTTGTGGAAGTCCACGATATTCTCCTTCTCGATGCGAGTCAAACGATCTGGGAAGCGCACATAGTCGAAGTTTATCTCGTTGAAGCCAAACTTACGCACTGCCTCCTTTGCCAACTCGACATTGAACTGCCACACCTTACGGTCGTATGGGCTTGGCCAAAAAGCCTTGTTGTGCTTGAACGGTTTGCCTGTAGCACGCTCGGTAATAGCTACCTCGGGGTGATCCTTCACAAAGTGAGTATCCTTGAAGCAGGTGATACGTCCTACCACATAGAAGCCCTCCTCGTGGAGACGCTTTACCGCACGCTTGTACATCTCCTCCTTGTTCTTGCCCGCATACTTGTAGTTTGTAGGCGAGTATTTCTCCATAGCCTCAGCTCTGTAGCCTGGGCACTCGTTATCCTTGATATCGATAACGAAGGTGTTGATCTTGGTCTGCTTGGCAAATGCAATATAGTCGTCAATCTTGCCAATTACCGATGGCGAGATATTGAGATAGAGCGAATAGCACGCCTCAGGCATCTTGTTGTTTGCGAACTTTACACGCTCGGTGGGGAAGAAGTCGCAATCGAAAGCTACGCCACCACCAAACGGGTTTCGGATAGCCTTGTGCAAGTTGTCGTACTGCTCAGGCTTGTATCGTTTCTCGGCCTCCTCCTTGCTAAACACCAAGTACTTGCCGTAGACGTAACCCTCGAGCTTGCCCTGCTTAACCTTGTAGCGGTGCACCTTGCCATTCGGGCAGAGCGAATCGACACCCACAACCGCCAACTTCTCGCCCTTCTTTGCCAAACCGCCAATAAGCGAGGTCTCGCAGTCGGTAATAATAGAGGCTGGGGTACGAGTCCAAACCGCCTTCTCCAACGCAGCACCCTTCAAGGTAGTCGCAAGCGACTGCTTCTTCGCATAGAACTGTTGCTTCTTGGCGAGCTCTACTACGCAGTACTCCTGGTCGTTTATCTCGATGCTCTTGCCTACATTGGCAGTCACCTTACGACCACGCGCCACCGTCTGCGCCACACTAACATTGCCCTTATCGTCTATGGCATAGAGTGTTACATCGGTTGTGTCGGATGCGAGATAGCGCTCCTCAAATAGGTCTTTATCGCTACACGACAGGAGTGCAGCCACAGCAAAAGCAAGAAGTAATAGTCCTTTTTTCATAAAATAGATTGTGCTTTATTGGGTTAGCTTGCAAAGATAGATATTTTTTTTGTATATTTGCGCAGACAAAAGATGAAATCTTTTATCGGTGCATAATTTGCCCCTGTAGTTCAACGGATAGAACGAAAGTTTCCTAAACTTTAGATAGCAGTTCGATTCTGCTCGGGGGTACCAAGACAGAATTTTCGATATTTTTCGGAAATTCTGCTTTTTTATTTTCTCCTAACTCATTGGACTGCTGATATATTAAACCAATCACACTGTTGAAATTTTGAGTTCGAAAATTTTCTCCATCAAATTCTAATTTTCCTGAAAAAATCGAACTCAATACCATAATTTTCTCCTCCGCAGTTGCCACTTGGAAGAACCTATCTATATTGTCCATCAGGTCAATAGCATATCTTAATTGGGGTTCGATTTTAGTACGGTTGGGGGCTCGGAGTAGTTGAACCTTGTCTTGAATCATCTTTTTTTGTTTTCTCTGTCTGTTAATCATTCTATCAAACTCCTCTTTACTCAACTCCCTATCAAGATACATATCCTCAATCTTGTTCATTCGTTCCTCAATCTCTTGGTCTTCTTTTCGCAGTTTTTGCAACTCAATGTCTATCGCCTTTACTTCGTCTTTGCGCAGAGTATCAAGTGTTTCTGAATATATGTGCATTATAGCGTCATTAGGACGCAACTTGTATATGTATTCAATGAATTTATTATTAACCTCATCGGCAGACATTCTCAAATGTTTGCCTGTGGTTGGACAAAAGTAATATGGGTATTTTCCGCCCCTACTACCTGTGCTAAATGCTCCCGTAATACTTCTGCCACAATGTGGACAAACCAAGAATTTGCGTAGGTAAAATTCGGGTTTTGCAGTTTTTGTTAGTTTCGGTTGTTTCTTGCGTTTGCCATCAATGATTTCTTGTACACGATTGAACAACTCTTCTGT
>JAFYQY010000073.1 GCA_017559685.1 Alistipes sp. | reverse complement strand
GGTAAGATTATCTTCTTGCAGAACTACGATATGGAGTTGGCTCGTCGTATGGTTCAGGGCGTGGATGTATGGTTGAATACTCCAACCCGCCCATTGGAGGCTTCGGGTACTTCGGGCGAGAAGTGTGTGATGAACGGTGTTATGCAGTTCTCGGTACTCGACGGATGGTGGGTTGAGGGCTACAAGGAGAATGCCGGTTGGGCATTGCCTATGGAGCGCACCTTTGCTGACCAGGGTCACCAGGATGAGCTCGATGCCGAGATGATCTACACCACTATCGAGGAGCAGATCGTTCCTAAGTACTACGCTCGTAACGAGAAGGGTATCCCAACCGATTGGGTAGCTTCGGTTAAGAAGTGTATCTCGGATATTGCATCGAACTTCACTACAAACCGTATGCTCATCGACTACGAAGAGCGCTTCTACTACAAGTTGGCTGAGCGCAAGAAGTTGCTCGTATCGAACAACTACATCCTCGCTCGTGAGATTGCGGCTTGGAAGCGTAAGGTTTCGGCAGCTTGGGATAACGTTAAGGTGCTCGACTCACAGCGTGTACGTGTAGATAAGGAGTCTATGATGCTCGGCGAGAAGTACCACTTCGAGGTTAAGGTTGACGTTGCATCACTCTCTGCTGAGGAGATTGGCGTTGAGTTGGTAGTAGCAAAGCAGATGGTAGGCAACCAGGCACCAGATGTGCTCCTTACCGATCAGCTCCAGCTCGTTAATGTTGAGGGTACTCAGGCAACCTACGCACTCGATGTAGTTCCTGCTCACACTGGAGCATTCGATATCGCATTGCGTGTTTACCCTAAGAACGAGAACTTGCCATATCGTATGGATTTTGCCCTTGTAAAATGGGCTTAAAAATGTTTTATAGGGCATTTTCATCGTTACGCTTCGGATGTTGAGTTGCTCACATAGGTCTACTATGCTGCGCACTCAACACCTCGCAAGCCTTGAAAATGCTCCTCTAAAAACAATTTTAGATGGCGGAGCGTTGTTGCCATATCGCTTGGCAAAAAATAGCTCCAATATACAAAATTGTTAGTTTAGAAAGGGGTGGGTCTTAAAGGTTGGTGTGTGGTGTAAAACATTAACGCACTCAACACCTCGCAAGCCTTGAAAATGCTCCTCTAAAAACAATTTTAGATGGTGGGGCGTTGTTGCCATATCGCTTGGCAAAAAAATAGCTCCAATATACAAAATCGTTAGTTTCGAAAGGGGTGGGGCTTAAAGGTTGAAAACATTAACACCCTTAATACCCTTACTAACAAAAAAAGCCAATGGCTAATGGCTAACGGCTAATAGCTAAAAACATACATCAATACTGTTGGGCGCCGATCGCCTGGCAGTATTTGGTGTATAGTATAGAAGTTAAGAAATAGAACTTTCGGTCGCTATTTTCTGAATAAAACGACTATTTTGAAAAATATTCGGTTTTATTTGAATAATTAGACGAATTTTTTATTAACTTTACAAAGCGGAAAATAAAATTTCAGAATAATATAATTATGCCGGGATTAAAATTTGACAAACGAGAACTTGGTAACTTGGAGTATTCGTTGCAGCGTGAGATGTTGGCTACCGACCGTCGAGGCGGTTATATGAGTACCACCATCGTAGGTTGTAACACTCGTAAGTACCACGGTTTGATTGTTGCTCCAATCGATATGAGCAACAATGCCTATGTGTTGCTCTCGTCGCTCGACGAGACTATCGTGCAGCACGACCAGTCATTCAACTTGGCTTTGCACCGCTTCCGTGGTGTATATGAGCCTCGAGGACACAAGTATATCACCGATTTCGAGTATACTCCGTGTCCAACCATCACTTATCGTGTCGGTGGAGTGATTCTCCGCAAGGAGCTCCTTTGGATCCACAAGCGTACTCAGATGATGATTCGCTATACGCTTGTTGACGCTCACTCCGAGACTACTTTGCGTTTGCGTCCATTCCTCGCTTTCCGTAACAAACACGAGTTGTCGAAGGCGAATATGTACGCTAATGTTCGCTCCTACCCGGTAACTAATGGAGTGAAGAACCGCCTCTACGACGGCTTCCCTTGGTTGCATATGCAGTTGTCGAAGGCTGATGCGAAGTTTATTCCAGCTCCAGATTGGTACTACGAGTTCGAGTATCAGAAGGAGATCGAGCGTGGCTACGAGGGTCACGAGGACTTGCTCACAACAGGTTACTTCGAGATGAATATCAAGAAGGGCGAGAGCATCATCTTCTCGGCTTCGGTAGACGAGATGCCTTCGGGCGACGCTATCGTTGAGGCATACGAGACCTCGGTAGCTCGTCGTACTCACAAGGTTGACTTCGAGAGTTGCTTGCACCACTCGGCACGTCAGTTTATCATTCGCCGTCCAGGTAACCGCACCGAGGTTATGTCAGGATACCCTTGGTATGGTAAGGCTGGTCGTTCGGCCTTCATCTCGCTTCCGGGCTTGACTTTGGAGCAGGGATATAAGGAGGACTGCATCGACGTTCTCGACACTATGGTTGGCGATATGCACAATGGCGACTTCGCAGGTAAGGCTTCGGCTGAGGTTTCGGCAGATGCTCCACTCTGGTTCTTCTGGACATTGCAGCAGTTGGAGTCGCACATCGGCGCAGAGGCAATCTGGGAGAAGTATGGTGCAGCAATGAAGAGCATTCTCTCGGCTTATCGTCGTGGCTTCTTCGGAGGTTGCGTGGCTATGCACACCAACGGCCTCATTTGGGCTGCTCGTGAGGGCGTAGCACTCACTTGGATGGACTGCGTGATGAATGGTCAGCCGGTTACTCCTCGTGCAGGTTACACCGTAGAGATTAACGCCTTGTGGTATAACGCCGTATCGTACGCTTTGGCTTTGGCCAAGAAGATGGGCGATAAGGAGTTCGAGAAGGAGTGGAAGGCTCTCCCTGCACAGATTAAGCAGTCGTTTGTCGAGATGTTCTATCTCGCAGACGAGGGATACCTTGTTGATTGCGTTGATTCGCACGGTAAGGATGCAGCAATTCGTTGCAATCAGATTATTGCGTGCGGATTGAAATATACAATGCTCGACGATGCACAGGTTGTTAATATCTTGATGACCGTGCGTCAGCACTTGCTTACCCCTGCGGGTTTGCGTTCGTTGTCGCCACTTCACCCTATGTTCGAGTCTACCTACAAGGAGAATCCTATCGAGCAGGAGGCGGCTGCAACAAATGGTGCAGTTTGGGTATGGCCGTTGATGTTCTATATCGAGTGCGCATTGCGTCTCGATGGCGAGCGTTTCCTCCCACACGCCGAGGAGATGTTGGCAGCATTCGACGAGAATATCCAGACCTACTGTATCGGTTCGGTTGCGGAGTACTACGATGCAAATCCTCCATTCGCACCTCGTGGCGCAGTGTCACAGGCGTGGAGCGTAGGAGCATTGCTCTATATCAAGCAGCTTATTGAGCAGTATAAGTCAAAGGCAAAGCGTGCAACAAAGCGTGCCGCAAAGCCTGCAACAGCAAAAAAGAGTGTTAAGAAATAATAAAATATAAGTAAGATGAGGGTTTTAATGTTTGGCTGGGAGTTTCCTCCGCACATTGCGGGTGGATTGGGTACAGCCTGTTATGGTATGACCCGTGGATTGGCTCGTAACGATGTTGAGGTAACTTTCGTTATGCCTCGAGCATCGGGTGATGAGGACGAGCGCTTTATCCGTGTGGTGAATGCGAGCGATATCGAAACGGTATTCGGTAAC
Organism: Alistipes sp.; assembly: GCA_017559685.1. The sequence goes on along the minus strand of JAFYQY010000073.1, from coordinate 929 downwards.
GTTGGCTCCGATGCCGCCGACATCATCGATAAAATGTCGTTTATACACGTAGACTCTAACCTCGTTCCTTACCTCTCGCCTGAGGAGTACGAAACCTATCACGAGGAGTTCGTAAAGACTGGCGAAAGACGTTGGGAGACTGGCGATATTTGGAGTCAGCGCTACACCTTCTCGGGAAAGTATGGTGCAAACCTTATGGAGGAGGTTGCTCGCTACGCTATTGTTGCTGCTCAGGTTGCTAAGGACTTGGAGGGTCAGTTCGACGTGATTCACGCACACGACTGGCTCACCTACTACGCAGGTATCGCTGCAAAGCGTGTTTCGGGCAAACCACTCGTAGTGCATATGCACGCTACATCGTTCGACCGTTCGTCGAGCGACAATATCGATACTCGAGTTTACGAGATTGAGCGTACAGGTATGGCTGCTGCCGACCGTGTTATTGCCGTTTCGAACTTGACTCGTAATATCGTTATCGAGAAGTATGGCATTCCTGCAGAGCGTGTTGTTACCGTACACAATGCGGTACGTTTTGCCGAGAATGAGAGCGAGGTTCCTGAGCGTGGTGTCGAGGATAAGATCGTAACCTTCCTCGGTCGTATCACCTTCCAGAAGGGTCCAGACTACTTCGTTGAGGCTGCGGCAAAGGTGTTGAAGCAAGTTCCTAACGTGCGCTTCGTGATGGCGGGTTCGGGCGATATGATGAATCACGTGATTCGTCGAGTAGCTCGTTTGGGCATTGCCGACCGCTTCCACTTCACAGGCTTCTTGAAGGGCGACGATGTACACAAGATGTTCCAACTTTCTGACGTATATATTATGCCGTCAGTGTCGGAGCCATTCGGTATCTCGCCATTGGAGGCTATGCGTGCCAACGTACCTTCGATTATCTCGAAGCAGTCGGGTGTAGCCGAGGTATTGGACTATGC
>JAFYQY010000072.1 GCA_017559685.1 Alistipes sp. | reverse complement strand
CTTCTCCTCAACAGGGAGATTGTTTTGTGCCCACCACTGGTAGCCCTTGAAACCGCCCCAACCGAGCGCAACGAGCAAAACGATAACCACAACGGCGATAATGCCCTTCTTGTTCTTTTTCTGTGCCATAACCTTAAAATTTTTAATGTTAGAAAACGTTAACTTTCAAATGCAAATTTGATAAATAAAAATGAGATTTGCAAATGAAAAGGCACAAAAAAAAGCCCGCCACAAAGGGCGGACTATTAAGCGGTTTTACTCTTTTGTGTGCCAGAGGATTGTTGAGGCGGAGTCCCACTCGGGGAGCGGTTTTGGTTCGAAGTCGGAGTAGCCGAGCGCTATCACGCACTCCACCTCGCACCCCTCGGGGATAGTGAGGAAGGTGCGGAGATACTCCTCGGCCTTCACGCCCTCGGGCTCGGCCTGCAAGCAAGGACGCCCTGCCACGTGTACCCAGCACGATGCCAAGCCGTGATTTACGATTGAGAGCTGGAGCATAGTTGCCGAGATGGCGCAGTTCTCACGCCAGAGGTCGGTTTTGGTGGTGTCACCCATAACGACGATAGCTGCTGGTGCTCCCGTCATAAACGATGAGCCGTAGTCTCGCATACCCGCAATTTTGTCGATAGTCTCACGGTCGTCCACAATCATAAATCGTGTGGTGTGCATATTGCGTGACGATGGTGCGGTGAGTGCATCACGCACAATATCCAACAACACCTCACGAGACGGCGCTGTCGGCGAGAACTTACGCACGCTGCGTCGTTTGTTCAAAACTTCCTTGAATTCCATATTTTTTATGCTTTTATTGATTATTTCGTCTCTTCCTACTGCAAAAATAGTGAAAAAATTATTACTTTTGTGGAAACTATATATAAATATATGTCGGTTATGGAGCAGACAAACCACAAATTTACTATTGCACTCATTTACGATTTTGACGGAACACTCGCTGCAGGTAATATGCAGGAGTACGACTTTATACCCGCTGTGGGCAAGAGCAACTTCGAGTTTTGGGACGAGGCAAACCGTCTCGCCGAGGAGCAGGATGCCGATCAGATTTTGACCTATATGGCGCTGATGATTCGTTCGGCTAAGGCGAAGGGACTCTCGCTTCGTCGTGAGGCGTTCCAGGAGTCGGGCAAGAAGGTAGAGCTCTTTCCAGGTGTGTTGGAGTGGTTTGACCGCATCAACAAGTACGCCGAGGAGCGTGATATCCGAGTTTTCCACTACATCAACTCGTCGGGTATGAAGGAGATTATCGAGGGTACGCCTATCGCCGATAAGTTCCGCAAGATTTACGCTTGTTCGTTCCTCTACAACGTCGATGGCATCGCCTATTGGCCAGGTGTGGCGGTGAACTACACCAACAAGACACAGTTTATCTTCAAGATTAACAAGGGTGTCGAGTCGGTATACGATACCAAGCAGGTAAACCAATATATGGAGGAGAAGGAGCGACCTGTGCCATTCTCACGAATGATATACGTGGGCGACGGAACAACCGATATCCCTTGTATGCGTCTTGTGAAGAATTTTGGCGGTCACTCGATTGCGGTCTACAACCCTAATTCGGAGGCGAAGCGTGGCGAGATGAACACCCTTATTCGTGATAATCGAGTAAACCACGTCTGCCCCGCAGACTATAGCGAGGGCTCGGAGATCGACACCGTAGTCAAGACCATTATCGACAAGTGCGACGCCGACTATAAACTTTCGCTTCTCGAGACAGAGAAGTTATAGTGGGTAGTTTATATCTCTAGTGCTCTAGCGGCTCTAACGCCCCTAATGGCTCTAAATAAAAATCCTTATGAAAAATTTAAAAACAATTCTGCTTGCGCTTGTTGCACTCCTTGCGGTGCAGGGGGCTATGGCGCAAACCCGTCAGAAATCGGTTGTTAAGACCGACAGCACGACGGTTATTACAATCGTTAGAACCGTTCCCGAGTTCACCCCGAAGCACGATATCCGTGTCGGTGTCGGAACTATGAGCTTGGTCACAAGTTTTGCGCTCGACGATTGGGGCTGCGTCGACCCATATCCTTTCGATTTCCGTGGCGATATGGCAAAGGCTGAGACTTTCCTCACGCCTCGATACTTCGTGGGTAACTACTCGTTGAGCTACACCTACCACGACCGTCGCTGGTTGCAGTATGGAGGAAAGGTTGTCTTTGGTGCTTCGACCCGCTGGCGCAAAGACTCGTTTACGGGCGAGAAGATCGACAATTTGAGCTACTACTGCCTCTCGGTTATGCCGAGCGTGCGTTTCAATTGGTTCTATCGTGATGCGGTGCAGCTCTACTCGACAATTTCGATAGGTGTGATTACCGACTTCGACGAGGTCTATCCGTGGGGCGACTTGACCCTTGTGGGCTGCTCGTTTGGTCGCAAATTCTTCGGTTTTGCCGAGGTTGGAATGGGCACGGCAGGTTGGCTGCGTGCTGGCGTAGGTTATCGTTTTAATGCAACTAAAAAGTAGGAGGGCTGAGCTATGAGAAAGATTTTTTCGATGATTATGGTTGCCCTTGTGGCGCTGTGTGTGGCAACTTCGTGCAAACTTGCAAACGGTACCGATCCAAACCCTAACAGAAAGAATACTCTTTTGTGGGGACGAGTGAACGACGTTATAAATCAGCACTACGACCACGCTACGGCGGTGGCGCACCTGAACGATATTATGCTCGACAAGTCGTATATCGAGATTGCGTATCAACCGTGCGACTTTATGGCCGAAGAGAACACCTACACACTTAGATATGGCTCGACCTCCTCTGCACGTTCGTATCGCATAAAGAGCGACGGCAAGCGCCTCGACGAGGGTGGCGAGTGGGAGATTTACTACCGCACAAGTACCTATGCGGAGTATGTGCAGATTGGTAAGGCAACGGGTATCGAGGGCGAGACCTCGAAGTTCAATCTCCAGATTAACAACGAGGAGTATGCTCAGTCATACTTAGCAGACTATTACGCTGCCGAGAGCGAGATAGAGTACGAGTATGACGACTTTTTGCTAGATTGTCTTTGTGTGAAGTACAACACATTCAAGGGTACCATTGCGGAGCGTTCAAAGCAGACGGACTTTACCATCGACTTCGAGGTTGTCGAGCCGTTGGTTTTCTACGCCTCGATTGAGCAGGGCAAGATAGATATCTTGTATAAAGACCTTGTCGAGAATACAAGTCGCTTTTTGAGTGTTGAAATTGCGAATAAAATTATTACATTTGCCACCCCAAATGAGCTCTAATTGGTAAAAATTAGAGAAGTCATTGCGAGGCTTGGTACAAGCCGTGGCAATCTTCAATATTATTTTTAATTAAAAAAAGGAAGATTCCCACGCTCCTTACACTCGCTCGGAATGACGAATTTTTATAAAACTGATAGATTGATGAAAGAGCTGATTTTTTCTACAAATAACGCCCACAAGCTTGGCGAGGTGCAGGCTCTCTTGGAGGGCAAATTTGCACTCAAGACCTTGCGTGAGTGTGGCATAACCGAGGATGTCCCCGAGACTGCCGAGACACTCGAGGGTAACGCCTTGTTGAAGGCTCGCTATGTTCACGAGCGCACAGGTGCTGACTGCTTTGCCGACGACACAGGTTTGGAGGTCGAGGCTTTGGGTGGTGCTCCAGGAGTTCGTTCGGCTCGCTATGCGGGCGACGAGCACAACTTCGACGCCAACAACGCTCTGCTCCTGAAAAACCTCGAGGGCGAGAGCAACCGCAAGGCCCGTTTCCGCACCGTTATCGCCTTGATTCTTGGCGGCAAGGAGTATCTGTTTGAGGGTATTGTCGAGGGCGCTATTATCGACCATATGTCGGGCTCGGAGGGCTTTGGCTACGACCCGATGTTTGTGCCTGAGGGCGATACTCGCACCTTTGCCGAGATGTCGGCCGAGGAGAAGAACGCCATCTCGCACCGTGGCCGTGCAGTGCAAAAAATCGTAGAGTTTTTACAAACGGAAAACTGAAAGCGGAAAACGGAAAACTTTTCCACCGCACTCTCTTTACTAACGACCGCAGGAGCGAGACCAACGGAAAACGGAACCGACGCACGAAGCAAGAGCAGAGGGTGCTTGCACACTATGCCT
>JAFYQY010000071.1 GCA_017559685.1 Alistipes sp. | reverse complement strand
GAGGATCGTCGTAGAGATTACCTACCATAACCTGCAAGTTACCCTTGAAGAGACCTGTACCTACCGAAATAAAGAGCAATGCACCAATCATTGCCACCATAGCCACAGTGTCGCCACCGAGAGGCAACGAGAGGAGAAGGTATCCGAGGAACATAACCGAGATACCGATGGTAACCATCTTACCATAACCAAACTTGTCGGCCAAGATACCACCAAAGAGCGGCATAAAGTATACGAGACCGAGGAAGGTGCTGTAGATTGCACCTGCTACACCTGCGTCCAAACCGAAGTTAGCACGAAGGAACAAAGCAAACACAGCCAACATTGTGTAGTAGCCAAAACGCTCACCTGTATTAGCAAGAGCCAAGGCGTAAAGGGCTTTTGGATGTCCTTTGAACATAATAATTATAAGTTTTTAGTTAATAAATAAAATTCCAATTTCGGAACAAAGATACAACAATTTTTGTAAATACAAAAAAGAGTAAACTATGGCACATTGAAAAACTATTGCTATCTTTGCACCCCGAAAGCTCTCCTCAATATATGAGGGCGAAATTTCTCAAATAATAACTTCTATGAAAAGATTTTTATTGTTAGTGTTCATTATTGCTGGTTTTTCAGCAAATGCGCAGAATGTGCAACTCCACTACGACTTCGGTCACCACCTTTACAAGTCGGAGACCAAGGCATCTCGTCCTTCACTCGTGTCGACCGTCGAAATGTTCCGAGCCGACAAGTTTGGTTCGACCTTCTTCTTCGTCGATATGGAGTACTACAGAGGTATAAATAAGGCATATTGGGAGATTTCACGTGAGCTCAACTTTTGGCAAAATTCGAAGTTGAATTGGCTCTCGGCACACGTCGAGTACAATGGTGGTGTGAGCGGAGTTTGGGGTACCTACGACGACGCCTTCCTCTTTGGTGCAACCTACTCGGGACACTCAAAGGACTACACAAAGACCTGGTCTCTCACCGCTTCGTACAAGCTTATCCCCAACAATGCTATGTCGATTCACAACTTCCAAATCACAGCCGTATGGGGCATCACATTCCTCAAAGGATATATGAGTTTCTCGGGCTTTATCGATTTTTGGCGAGAGCATTGGGGCAACACCGAATATATCATTATGGCCGAGCCGCAGTTGTGGTTTAACTTCAACGCTATCAAGGGTTGCGAGAAGTTCAATCTGAGCATCGGTACCGAGGTCGAGTTGTCGAACAACTTCGTTGACCCGGGCTTCTACGCCATCCCTACTGCCGCTATCAAGTGGACATTCTAAACAAGTCACATACAACAAATAGGCTACCCACATCGGATAGCCTATTTTTGTTTATTTGTGCCACTTTAGAACTAACGCCGTACGGGCAGTATTGTAGATTTGAATAAAGTGGTGCGGATTACCCCACTCGTCCTTAATCGTCTCGGAGAAGTGTTCCTGTCCCTTCACCTGGCGATCGAAGCCTCCAAAGCGACTCTCGTCAGTAGAGAGTTCGACGGTATATTTTCCTGCCCACGGCACCTCCACACGGTAGTCTGGGCAAGAGTTCGACGGACTCCAGTTAAAGACAAAGTACAAACCCTTATGCGAGAAGGCTATAGTCTGGTTTTCGTGGTCGGAGTGCCACTTATAAGGGTATCCGTCCGACAAAACCTTATATTTCTTGACAACCTTCAGCATCTCCTTATCGAATAAGCCGAGCTGTCCGTAGCGCAAGAAGCCGTTATCGGCCAACGACCACTGACGACGTGCGTGGGCATAGCTCCAATCGTTACCCTCACGAGGGAAGTCGATCCACTCGGGGTGTCCGAACTCGTTACCCATAAAGCAGAGGTAGGCGTCGCCACCCGTAGCGATAGTCATCAGTCGAATCATCTTGTGGAGAGCCATACCTCGCTCCACCTCCAAGTTCTCCGAGCCCTTATTCATCGCAAAGTACATCTCCTTGTCCATCAGGCGGAAAGCGATAGTCTTATCGCCCACCATTGCCTGGTCGTGCGACTCGGCGTAGGCCACAGTCTTAACCTTCGGCAGACGGTTGGTCATCACACTCCAAATCTCCTCGATATTCCAATTCTCGTCGGTCTCATCCTCGAGCAACTTGATCCAAAAGTCGGGAATTGCCATACCCAAGCGGAAGTCGAAACCGATACCTCCATCTTCGATTGTGCGACACATACCCGGCATACCGCTAACATCCTCGGCGATAGTTACAGCCTCGGGGCGGAAGTCGTGAACGAGCTTATTCGCCAACGAGAGATAGACCAAGGCGTCACGATTGACACCCTCGTCGAAGAACTTCTCACGGCAATCGAAGTCGGTATATCCGTGGTGATGGTATATCATCGAGGTTACACCGTCGAAGCGGTAGCCGTCGAAATGGTACTCATCGAGCCAATATTTCACGTTCGAGAGGAGGAAGTGCTCCACCTCACGCTTGCCATAGTCGAAAATCTTCGAATCCCAATATGGCTGATATCCTGCATCGCCCTCCTTCGAGTATTGATTTGGCGAGCCGTCAAGTTCGTTGATACCCTCGTTGAAGTTCTTAACGTAGTGAGCGTGAACAATATCCATAATCACGGCAATACCCAACTTATGCGCCTTGCGCACCAACGACTTCAACTCCTCGGGAGTACCGAAGCGTGACGATGGCGCAAAGAAATTCGCCACGTGGTAACCAAACGAGCCGTAATAAGGGTGCTCGGCAATAGCCATAACCTGGATGGCGTTATAGCCCGCCTTTTTAACTCGTGGCAAGACACTCTTTTCGAACTCCTTATAGGTGCTTACACCCTCCTTCTCGGAGGACATACCGATGTGGGTCTCGTAAATCAGCAGATTCTCCTTATCTACGACCAACTTATCCTCGCCCCAATCGAATGGCTGCGGAATCCAAAACTGCGCCGAGTAGTTCTTCGTGGTATCGTCTTGAATAAGGCGTGTGGCATAGGCAGGAATACGGTCGTGCCAGCCATTTTGGCCGTGGATATGGAGTTTATACAACGAGCCGTGTGTGAGACGATAGGAGTACATCGCATCGGGCAGGAAGATACTCCACACACCGTGCACATCCTTGCTCAGACGTAGTTGGGTACGTTGCCAATTGTTGAAATCGCCAAAGATATAGACATCGCTCGCCGCAGGCAGCCACTCACGAAACCACCAGCCCGACATATCCTCGTCGTACTGCCAGCCGAAATAGCGATAGCCGTTTGCATAATCGACAATCGAGCCGTTGCGCTCAATATCGGCAAGGTGCTCGCAATACATCTCGTATCGTGCATTCACAGCCTCCTCGACGGGTTGCAACCACTCATCCTCGGCAACCATTGCCAATTGTTTCTTCTCCTCCAATGCCATAATTTCCGAAAATTAAAGAAAATCTATCTACAAATATACAAAAAAAGTTGGTAGTTGAGAACGCCAACACCGAGTTTTTTGAAGAATTTTTAATTCTCAAATTTTTAATTTTTAATTAAAGTTTGTACTTTTGCGCCGTGAAACAGATAAACAAACATAAAAGAAACTTCTCTTATCTACTTGCAATACTGATGCTTGCAGCAGTATCAAGTAGAGTCTATCTCACACACGACAGAGGTTTCTTCGATATCTACGCTTGCAGCGAGCACGTTTCGCACGACTGCGAGATTTTGTTCTGTAACTGTCCTATCTGTCACGCTGAAGATTTTGTAGCCACCGAGGCCGAGTTCTTCGAGTACAACCCAATCATCACAACACTGCTCTGCGAGTTCGAGGTAGTTCCGACCACCTCGGCAAACCGCATCGTTGTCACCTCCTCGCTCCGAGGGCCTCCTTGTTTATCGTAACACAACATCACATTCGAGCCTAAGAGCCCGAATGCCCTACTTTGTATTATCGATAAACAACATAAAATGAAAAAGCTTACAACAACTATACTTGTTGCGCTCGTTATGTGCGCAACCGCATTCGCTGAGAATCACACTCACAGAATTCACCACAAGAACGGCCACAGCCACCCCGCAACAGATAAGTGCGAGGCTACAATTCACGGACACATCACCGACTCCAACACAAAGGAGCATATTCCATACATCACCGTCTCGATTGACGGCACTACAATCGGTACTACAACCGACGCTACCGGTCACTACACACTTTACCACGTACCTGTAGGCAAATTCACAGTATCGGTCTCGGCTATCGGCTACGCCAGCCAAAGCAAAGAGATTGAGGTGGAGTGCGGATCGGACATCAACCTCAACTTCGAGACTTTCGAGGAGCAGATTTCGCTCGATGCAGTGGTCGTATCGGCAAACCGCAACGCCACAAAGCGTAGCGAGGCTCCGTCGTTGGTAAATATCGTAGATTCCGACCTTTTGGATAAGGTTTCGGCACCAACTTTGGCCGAGGGCTTGTCGTTCCAGCCAGGTGTACGTGTCGAGAACTCGTGCCAGAACTGCGGTTTTGCACAGGTTCGCATCAACGGTCTCTCGGGTCAGTATTCGCAGATTCTTATCAACTCTCGCCCCGTATTCTCAGCTCTGGCAGGTGTATACGGCTTGGAGCACATTCCTGCAAATATGGTGGAGCGCATCGAGGTTGTTCGTGGTGGCGGATCGGCACTCTTCGGCTCGTCGGCTATCGGTGGAACAATCAATATCATCACCAAGGAGCCATTGCGCAACTCGGGCGAGTTGGCACACTCAATCACCTCGATTGGTGTGACAGGCGCACTCGACAACAACACCACGTTGAACGCATCGCTCGTAACCGACGATCGCAAGGCTGGACTTACTCTCTATGGTCAGAGCCGCATCCGTGACGCATACGACCACGATCACGACGGTTTTGTAGAGATTCCGACCATCAAGTCGCAGACTATCGGTACGCAGGCCTACATCAAGACCAGCGCATATAGCAAAATCACTCTCGATTACCACGTTACCAATGAGTACCGTCGTGGTGGCGACCTTCTCGACCTTCCTCCACACCAGGCGATGATTGCCGAGACTACCGACCACCTTATCAACAGCGGAGGTCTCTCGTACGAGGGTACTTCGAGCGACTCACGCCACCGCTACAGCGTCTTCGCATCGGCACAGGCGACAAACCGTGAGAGCTACTATGGCGCAGGCCAAGACCCTGACGCCTACGGCAAGACCGACGGTGTAACCGCTGTGACAGGTGCGCAGTACCTCTTCCGCACACGCATCTTCGAGCTTACAACAGGCATTGAGTACAACTACGACTACCTCTTCGATAACCCTGTGGGCTATGTAAACAAGGGCTTCACATCGATGCAGACCAAGCAACACATCCACAATGTGAGCGTCTTGGCGCAGGGCGAGTTCAAGTTCGACAAGTGGGGTTTCCTCGTGGGTGGCCGTTTGGATAATTGGTACAGCGCAACAGCGAAGAAGTTCTTGTGCATCCCTTCGCCACGTGTAACTTTGCGTTACAACCCAACCCACAACATCAACCTCCGTGCTACTTACGGCTCGGGCTTCCGTGCACCACAGGCATTTGACGAGGATTTGCACATCCTTATCGTAGGTGGCGAGCGTACCCGTATCCGCTTGGCAGACGATTTGCGTGAGGAGCGTTCGCACTCGTTCACCGCTTCGGCCGATATGTACAAGAACTTCGGTCGTGTGCAGACCAACCTCCTCGTTGAGGGCTTCTGCACAATGCTCAAT
>JAFYQY010000070.1 GCA_017559685.1 Alistipes sp. | reverse complement strand
CCTAACGTCTCTAACGGCTCTAACACATCTAAAACCCCTAAAAAAAAATAAAATGCATAGCGTAGCACTATACTTTGGTTCGTTCAACCCTATCCACAAGGGCCATATCGCTTTGGCCGAGTGGGTGGTGGAGCAGGGACTGTGCGATGAGTTGATATTTATAGTCTCGCCACAGAACCCCTTAAAGAGTGCGACCGAGCTTGCACCCGAGTTCTCTCGTTACGAGATGTGCGAGATGGCGTGCGCCTCGTCTCGCTATCCCGAGCAGATAAAGGTCTCGGCTGTGGAGTTCGTGCTCGAGAAGCCGTCGTACACGATAAACACATTGCGCTATCTGCGTGAGAATTTCGGCTCGGATATGGAGTTTTCGCTCCTCTTGGGTGCCGACAATATCGAGTGCTTCGACCGCTGGCGCAACTACGAGGAGATCTTGAGCGACTACCGCCTCTTGGTCTATCCTCGTGAGGGTTACTCGGTGGAGAAGTTCGCCGACAGGATAACCCTTCTCAGCGATGCGCCACTCTTCGACTACGCAGCAACCGACATCCGTGCGGAGATTACCGAAGGCAAGAACTTTACCGACAAGGTGGCTCCTGCGGTGGCTAAATACATCATTCAGAATAAATTGTATAAATAGATATGGAAAGACTTAAAATTGCGCTCTTGGCTGGCGGAGACTCGTCGGAGCGTGAGATTGCGCTCAACAGCGCACACCAAATAAGCGAGGCTCTCGATCGTGAGAAGTACGACGTGAAGGTCATCGACCTCCACCATCGCAGTTGGGCTTACACCGAGAATGGCAAGCGCTACGAGATGGATAAGAACGACTTCTCGCTCACCGTCGAGGGCGTGCGCTACGAGTTCGACTACGCCTTGATTATCATCCACGGCACACCAGGCGAGGATGGTAAGTTGCAGGGCTACCTCGATATGATGGGTATTCCCTACTCGTCGTGTTCGCAGGTTAGCTCGACCATCACCTTCGACAAGGTTTCGACCAAGCGAGCAGTGGCGGAGCGAGGTGTAAACGTCGCAAAGGAGATATTCTTGCACAAGGGCGAAGCCTACGACGCAGAGGCTATTGTGGCGACGCTTGGCTTGCCGTTGTTCGTTAAGCCTAACGCAAGTGGCTCGAGCTTTGGCGTCACCCGAGTGACCGAGAAGGAGAAGATTGAGGAGGCTGTACGCTTGGCATTCAGCGAGAGCGAGGAGGTCTTGATTGAGGAGTGCATCACAGGACGTGAGTTCGGCTGTGGCGTGCTTATCACGAAGGATGAGGAGCTCGTTTTGCCTATTACGGAGATAGTCTCTAAGAACGCCTTCTTCGACTACGAGGCTAAGTATACGGCGGGTATGAGCGACGAGATTACCCCTGCGCCAATCAGCGAGGAGTGGGCTCAGATGCTTGCACACGACGCTGTAGTGGCATATAAGGCTTGCCGTTGCCGAGGCATTGTCCGCATCGACTTCATCGTAACGGAGGAGGGCAAGGCCTACCTTATCGAGGTGAACTCTATTCCAGGTATGTCGAGTG
>JAFYQY010000069.1 GCA_017559685.1 Alistipes sp. | reverse complement strand
CTCGACCATTTGTCACATCGACTGGCACCCAGTCAGTCAACTCAAACGAAGCACCCGTCTTACGGTCAATATGCACTGGTGATGGTCTGAACGTAAAATCGTAGTTTGCATCCATATCCTGCACCTGAGCCTCAACCTGGTACTGATACTCCTTAGAGAATGATGGCTGAAGAATGCTTAGGTCGATATACACTGCGATATTACGCTCGTGTACACCATTATTCCAGTACCAGCAATCGAGATTTGTAACGCGGTTATTCTTAACTCGCAAGAAACGCTCGTTAGAGACTGGATAGACTGTAATATCTGTTACAATCTTAGCCTTGCGACCTCTACGCTTATAGGTAGCACACAATATAATTACAGCAATAATAATCAACACCACCACAAGGGCTGCGGTTGAGATAATAGTTGTTCTATCTTCTGCAAACGAGATGATATGTTCATCAGAAAACTCAAAATCACGAGACACTTCAAATACCTTCGCCATTACTGTGCTTTGACCCATATTAACCATAGAATAGAATGCGTAATCAAACTTTAGTTTATCCTCTTCATTAAATGAATTATCCAAATCCACCTCGTGAGCAGGAAATGTAAACTTCTTTTCAGCCTCGTTGTAATAGTTGTATGGAGCTGTTATCTGCTCTTCGCAGACAATCTCATCGTCGTAAGATACAGTCAAAACAACCTTCTCAATAGCCAAATCTTCCTTATCGTGGTTGAATGATATCTCAACATCTCCAAGAGCATATTTCGAACTATTGAATGATAACTGCTTAACAGACAGGTTTGACGTCATATGAGGCTTTACACCCTCCAATGACTTGAGTGCAAGTCTATTAGCATCGATAATAGGCTGTGAAGTTCTTGAATTATTAGCCTTGAACTCACTTCTAAAACACTGCACCTTATAGAAAGGATCCTCCAACTGGGCCAACCTATCGTTGAAATATGCAAAGCAAGAATTAGGATTGTTATAGCTCACTCCATCAAGAAGTTCCCCCAAAATCTTAACATCTTCACTGGTACCAAGGTCGTAGGCTCCAGACTGATAATTAGTAATAACGATAAGTATATCATCAACCGAAGGCTTTGTTTTATTCTTGCTTATATGCTCCAAAATGGTTGGATAGACATACTTCGAAAGCGTAACACAACTCTTTACACTGATCTCTCGAGCCAAAGAATCGTGTCCAAAAAACAGAGACTTCACTTTTTTATCAAAGAAGTCCGCTGCACTAAGTTCCGATGTCGAGAAACTTGCTCGCGTCTGAATAAAACTTGAAACAAACAAGTCATAGACTTTGGAATAATCTGATCCAAGACGTGCATTACTGATGTTTCCATAAGCCGTTCCACTTGAATTGCCCATACCGTGACCACTCAAGCCAAACACATAGAGCGACATCTCATCGGTAAGTGGATCGAAGTAGAGTTTTCCCGCACGATCATTAAACTGAGTCTTTAGCTCCTTAAGCAACTCATCTGTAGCCTGTTTCATTTTGCTGGAATCTTGAATATCAGGCGTCTGATCTACTACAATATGGTAGTGCCTACGATAATAACCATCTGCCAAACAGATAGCTGGAAGAAACATTAAGAATACTACAGAGAAAAGTATTCTTTTAAAGAGACTCATAAACTTTATAATTTAAGTTAGGGTTAAAAAAACATTTGGCCACCTGCATTGTCGCAAACATTGCCCACGAGCAAACACAGTAATTATGCAAATGTATAACAAAAATTACAAATCATAGCAAGTTTATTACATAAATTTTCATTAATTTATCAACACATCTGTAACTATACCCAACATACACATCGTGACATTGAATATAAAACTTAAATTATTGAATATTAAAATATAGCCATTTCTATCACTAAGCAATAAATTTAACGAATTCACCCCCATAATAGACATATTTAGACACACTAATATATGGTCTTTACTACCAATATTCTACCCCAAAAGAACAAAATAACCACATCTTATTTCTTCAATAAGAAAAAAAAGAGTATCTTTGTGCGGTTTATGTGTATACATAACGTTGCAAAGCACTAACTAAAACAAACAGAATAAAAGAGATAGATATGTTTTCGGAATTGATCTCACTCGAGACCTACACCACCTTCCTCTGGATTATGGCAGCAGTTGCCGTGGTGGTATTTGTTGCCCTCTACTTTGTGGAGGCTGGCTATGGCTACCTTTTCAACCCAAAGTATGGCTTCCCCGTACCTAACAAGGTGGCGTGGGTATTGATGGAGTGCCCAGTATTCTTTGCTATGGCAGCGTTGTGGTGGCTCTCGCCTGTACGATTCGAGGCAGCACCTCTTGTACTCTTTGCCGTGTTCCAGACACACTACTTCCAGCGTTCATTCATCTTCCCGCTGCTCATTCGTGGTAACTCGAAGATGCCTGTGGGCATTATGCTTATGGGTATGATCTTCAACACGCTCAATGCCGTGATGCAGGGTGGTTGGATCTTCTACTACGGCCCTGAGCAGGGCTACTACGACGACTGGATGTCGAAGCCATTCATCTACATTGGCATCGCTGTGTTCCTCTTCGGATTTATCACAAACCTCCATTCAGACTATATCATCCGTAACCTCCGCAAGCCTGGCGACACCAAGCACTACATCCCTAAGGGCGGTATGTTCAAGTATGTCTCATCGGCAAACTACTTCGGAGAGTTTATGGAGTGGGTAGGTTTCGCCATCGCATCGTGGTCGTGGGCTGGTGCTGTCTTTGCCCTATGGACCTTTGCCAACCTCGGCCCTCGCTCTGCATCGCTCTACAAGCGTTACGAGCGTGAGTTTGGCGAGGAGTTCACATCGCTCAAGCGTAAGCGTATCATCCCATTCATCTACTAAGAGAAGAAACAACTTTACACTATGGATAACAAGAAACGACTCGAGGAGTCAAAACTATTTACACCCTATAAACTTGGCAGCACCACACTACGCAACCGTGTGATTCGCTCTGCTGCCTTCGAGTCTATGGGTAAGGACTTCGGCCCTACTCAGCAGCTCAAGGACTACCACGTCAGCGTGGCTCGTGGTGGCGTGGGTATGACTACTGTTGCCTATGCATCGATCAACCGTAGCGGTATCTCGTTCAACAAGCAGCTCTGGCTGCGTGACGAGATTGTCCCTGCACTCCGCGATCTTACCGATGCAGTACACGCTGAGGGTGCTGCTGTAGGTATTCAGCTTGGCCACTGCGGTAATATGACACACTGGTCGACCGCGGGTAGCTTTCCAGTATCGGCATCTAACGGCTTTAACCTCTACTCGCCAACGTTCCACCGTCGTATGACGCACAAGGATATTGCACAGTTTGCAAAGGACTTTGGCCGAGCTGTCGAGACTGCCTACAACGCTGGCTTCGACTCTGTGGAGGTACACGCAGGTCACGGCTACCTTATCTCGCAGTTCCTCTCGCCATATACGAACCATCGTCGCGATGAGTTTGGCGGCAAGCTCGAGAACCGTATGCGTTTTATGAATATGTGTCTTGAGGAGGTATGCGAGGCTGCACGCAAGCGAGGTATG
>JAFYQY010000068.1 GCA_017559685.1 Alistipes sp. | reverse complement strand
GTGGCAATAAGTCACCAGAGGTGGCGCACTCGTCACGCTATAAGACTATCAAGCCGAAGGTTACTCTCACATCTTCGATGCCTGAAGACCCGAAGCGTGGATATGCCCGCATAGCCGAGTACTACAACACTATCCGCACTACTCGCACTTGCCACAAGGGCGATTGGATTCTCTACGAGTTCGAGGAGCCTGTGGTATGTCGTCAGATTGAGTTCTATACGGGCGGTTATAATATGCCGAGCCGTCTTATTCAGAAGGGCTATCTCGAGATTAGTGAGGATGGCAAGACCTTTAAGCGTGTTGCCGACTTGGAGTATGGCGTTGCTAAACTCTATAACCCACGCCCAATCAAGGCTGCCCGCATCGTAGCCGAGGAGACAGCTTTAGGACAGTCGACAATTACTGTCGGAGTACCTATTGTATATCCTAAGTGGTAAAAAGCCGTCAAGCTCTTGCCACACAACTTTTTAGAAGTGTGCATAATAAAGAAGATGCCGAGCAAATTGCTCGGCATCTCTCATTTTTAATTCTTTTCGAGGTGCTCTTTGATGTTCTCGGCAATTCGCTGAATCAGTACCTTGCGAGCCTCGTCGGCTGCCCAAGCTGTGTGTGGTGCGGCTACAAGCGAGTAGTTATCCTCGAGATCGTAGAGTGGCGATGAATGCAGCGGCTCACGTGAAAATACATCGAGGCCTGCTGCTGCTATCACTTTGTTGTTCAGCGCTTTGGCGAGTGCCTCCTCGTCGATGATGCCACCACGGGCAACATTTATGATAATAGATGTAGGCTTCATCTTCTGCAACTCCTTCTCGCCAATCAAACCCTTGGTTGTAGGAGTAAGCGGACAGTGAATAGACACCACATCTGCCCAGCCGAGCAACTCCTCGAGCGACTTGTGCGGATACTCCTCCTGGCGCACTACGCCCGAGGTAGAAGTGTATGCCACCTCGCAACCGAATGCCGATGCCAAGCGAGCCACCTCACGACCGATAGCACCCAAGCCGATGATGCCCCACTTCGAGCCACGCAACTGTCGTACGGGGCGACCAAAGTGGAAAATATCCTCCGATGCTGCGTATGCTCCGCCCTTGAAGTAGTGGTCGAAATAGACGGTGTTCTTGAATAACGACAACGCAAATGTCATCGTCGCCTCAGCCACCGACGAGGTCGAATAGCCCGCCACATTCTTGACGCCGATACCCAACTCCGCAGCCACATCCAAATCGACATTGTTCATTCCCGTTGCAGCAATCGCTATAAAGCGAAGGTCGGGTAGTGCACGCAAAGTATCCTCCTTGAGCAGAGTCTTATTCGCAATAACCACCTCTGCGCCCTGGCAGCGCTCTACTACCTGCTCCTTTGTGGTGCGGTCATAGCCCACATATTCGCCCAACTCCTTGATGGGGGTCAAGTCCATATCGCCCAGCGAGTACTCATCCAAAAATACGATTTTAGCCATATCTCATTTTTAATTTTTAATTTCAGCAGTTGTGATATCTCTCACCACTACCGATGCGCACGCAATGCCGAACGTCGCCGGCATATACGATACGGTGCCAACCTGCGACTTGTGGTTTTGCTCCTCGCACAACACCATCGCCCCCTCAACGGGTGGCTCGGCCGAGAATACCGCCTTGAAGCCCTTGCGGATGCCAATCTTGTGGAGTCGCTTGCGTAGCATATGCGCCAACGGGCAGTGGTGTGTTTTCGAGATATCGGCAATCTCCACCTTCGTAGGGTCGAGCTTTGCCCCTGCACCCATCGAACTCACGATTGGGGTTTTGCGGTCGAGACATCCC
>JAFYQY010000067.1 GCA_017559685.1 Alistipes sp. | reverse complement strand
TGTATTGTTCGCAGTGCCTTGGCACGACAAGGTGGTTGTTGGTACTACCGACATCCAGCGTCCAACAGCCGAGAGCGAGCCACGTCCACTCGATGAGGAGATCGACTTTATCCTCGAGACTGCGAGCCACTATATGACTCCAGCTCCTACTCGTGCCGACATCGTATCGGTATTTGCAGGTCAGCGACCACTCGCAGCGCCTAAGAAGGAGGGTAAGAAGTCGAAGGAGGTATCTCGTTCGCACAAGGTTGTAGTTTCGGATAACGACCTCATTACAATCACAGGTGGTAAGTGGACTTCGTACCGTAAGATGGCGGAGGATACTATCGACAAGGCTATCAAGATGGGCAAGGTTGAGAAGCGTAAGTGCGCAACCAAGCGATTGAAGATTCACGGTTGGCGTCCAAATCCAAACTTGGCAGACCATATGTATGTTTACGGTGCTGACGAGCCTGCAATCCTCGCTATGATTCAGGAGAATCCTGCACTCGGCGAGAAGCTCTCGGAGAAGCACGACTACACTGTTGCTGAGGTGCTTTGGGCAATCCGTCACGAGATGGCTCTCACTGTTGATGATGTATTGGCACGTCGTGTTCGTCTCCTCTTTGTAGACGCTCGTGAGGCACAGAAGGCTGCTCCACGTGTAGCTCAGATTTTGGCTGAGGAGCTCGGTCGTGACCAGGCTTGGATCGACGAGCAGGTTGCTTCGTTTACAGAGCTTGCATCACACTACTACGTAGCATAAAACTGCCTAATAAGGTGTTTTCTGCGTTACGCTTGCTCTGCAAATGCTCACATACACTAAGTATGCTCCGCTTTGCAGGACTGCGCAAGCCTTGAAAACCCACTTATTATGCAATTTATAAAAGAAAAGAGTGACGACATCTTTGTCGTCACTCTTTTCTTTAGTTAGTAGAGAGTAGTTAGTAGTTAGTAGTTAGTAGAGAGCAATTTTTAATTCTTAATTTTTAATTTCTCAATTCTACTCGCTCAGCATCTTCTCTATTTTGCGTTGCTTGGCTGATGTCCCCTTGAGCGAAGGATCGAAAATCTTGTAACCTATCGACACGCCAATCTTTGATGGCAACCACTCGGCCGAGCCGTTGAATGGGTCGGGGAATTTAGGCTCTCTTTGGTGGCGAGGGAAGAGGTTTATCGAGCCGTCGGCATTGTAGTCGTTGTACCAGCTCCACATTCGGTCGAAGGCGAAGAAGGCATCCACAACCCATCGCTCCTTGAAGTGGTGCGAGTAGCCGATACCGAGACCAGCCATCATACCGAAGCCTCGACCAAAACCTCGCTCAAACGAAAGAACCTTACCATTACTAAATAGGTAGGGGCGAGTCATATCGAACGCCTGCATACCCGCATTGGCACTCACGTAGAAACCCTTAGCCTCACGCTTGATGTAGAAGCGGTACTCCGCTTGTAGGATGCCGAATAGGGCGTGTATATTCTCGTATTTGCCGATGCTTATGCTCTTGTAGGGCGAGAACATCGGGTCGATAGAGACAGAGGAGTGGGGGCCAACCACAAATTCGAGCTGTGGGTTGATAACGCCACCCACGGCGTAGAGGGCGTTCAGCTTGGCATAAATCTGCCCTTTAGCACCCATAGGCATCGCAATGGCGAGTGCGGCAATTATGGTGAAAAGTATCTTTTTCTTCATCGGTTTCTTCGGTTTTCTAATGCAAATATACGAAAAAGAGTGCAAGAACAAACGCTCCTGCACTCTTTTTTATAAATGGTGTGATTTAATTTACCACTCAATCTTCTCGATATAGGTAACGCCGAAGTTGTCGGTTACACGCACCTCGCCCGAGCGAACACCCTCGCTTGGCTTGATGTGGAACATACCGTGAGCGTTGTAAGGGCGAGCCTTGTCGTCGGTGCTCTTGCCCAAAGTGTGAGGGCCCTTAACGGCGTGATCCTCGAGGAAGGCAATGTCCTTCTCGTACTTGTGAGTCATATTGCCCACCTTAACGCCATTCTCCCACCACTCAGGTGTTGTCCAATGATCCTTCGACCAGTTCCAGATATTAACCTTAACCAACTCGCCACCTGTGCGCTGTGGTGCGTAGATGTGCATCTGGTAGTCACGCTCGTGACCGATAGACTTGTAGTACCACTCAACCTTGTCGCCGTTTACCTCCATAACCATATAGCCGTTAGGGGTACCGTCGTTGTAGAGATCACGGTTGCAGTGCAAACCACCGCAAGTACGAGCTACGCAGATGCTGTTGATATTCTTCAACGGTGCGTGAGCCTCGTTTGTAGAGTTCGAGTAGTCGTAACCGAAGTTGTAGTGGTAGTGACCCGACCACGAGTATACTCGTGCGTACTGCGAGAGCAACTTCGAGTAGCGAGCGTACGAGAGATGCTTCTTGCTATCAACATCCTTACCCTTGCCACCGAATGTGCGGAAGAGCTGAGCGTGACCGCAAATTACGATAGTGTGATCCTTTGGTACGAACTTCAAGTCTCGCTCCAACCACTTGTAGTGCGAATGCTCCAAACCGAGACGATACTTCTGCTTGTGGAGCTTGCGTGCGAACGAGATATCGTTCACGATAACGTAGTGAATCTTACCCACGTTGAATGAGTAGTATGTCGGAGTGAGGAACTCCTCGAAGTGTGCAGTACCGAACTTAGTCTCGAGGAAGGTGGTCTGATCGTGGTCGTGGTTACCGATAGCGTGGAACATAGGGATGTTGCTATCCGAGATAACATCCACGTAGTCGTACAACTTTGCCATATCGTTGAATACCAAGTCGCCGAGGTTGATTGCGAAGAACTCGCCCTCGTTTGCAGCCTTCTTCTCGCCAAGTGCCACGATATCAGGGTAGATGTAGTTGCGGAGCTTGTGAGCTGCGCTATCCACCTTGTAACCCTTGATCTGTGGGTCGCCAATCATTACAACGGTGTACTTGTCGGTAGACTTCTCACGCTTCTCGAGCACGAAGTTAGCCTCGACAGCCTTTGCGTGACGAGGTATGCGAAGGAAGTTCTGCGGTACACTCTTGCGGAATGATAGCTTGTACTCGGCAGGGGTTGAGATAGTCACGAAGCGAGCAGCAGCGAGGTTAGACTTAATCTCGTAGTAGCCCTCGGCGTTGGTCTCAACGCAGAACTCGCCATCCGAAATAACCGCTCCGACAACAGGCTCGCCCGAGGTGGTTGTTACACGACCAAAGAGGTTCTTGTCACCCTTGGCCTCAGCTACAGGCTGTGCTATATTGTTGTGGAAATAGTCGCCCTTGATAGTGGTGTGCGAGTGGCGTGAAGTGATGTCGCCTACACGGCAACCGTCAGCCGAAATCTCGCCCTTGTTTGCGCAATCCTCGACTACGATTTTGCCGGTCTCCGAACCACGGATACGACCGATAACGCCACCGATGTTGAGCTTATTGCTTGAGAGGTCGCTCGAAATCTTACCCATATTGTTGCAACGGAGCAAGCGTGAGCCATATTTTGTATTCTTCTTGCTGAAGATGTAACCTGCCACACCGCCCATCTGCGAATCCTTCTTACAAGTGGTGCCCTTGAACGAGATTGTACCGTAGTTGTTACAGTTGCAAAGAATTGCACCGTCGCCCGAAGCACCCAAGATACCTGCGAAGTTCGAAGCAATAGGGGCGTCAGACGAAACCTCGCCGTAGTTTGAACAGCCGATAATGTTGCGGTTAGCGTTCATTACTGCGCAGATACCACCTGCGTATGATGAGTGAACGCCGCTTACCTTAATCTTGCCGAAGTTGTCGCAGCACTGAACGTGCTGAGTAGTCTGCGCTACAACACCCGCCACATTGCTGTAACCTACCTTTACGTCTGGGTTACCTGGCTCGCTCTTTACCGATACGCCGCCCTTGTTTACGCAGTAGCGCACACCAGCTTTACCCGAATAACCAACGATACCTGCGATATATGTGCGTGGAGCGTCGCCCTTGTAGACGATTGGGCCCGAGTTCTCGCAACGGTTGATGGTGATGATACGGCTTCCCTTTGGAATTGTTGAACCCGCAATACCTCCGATGCTGATGCTCAAACCCTTGTTTGCCGATACGATGAACAACTCAGCGTCGATGATACCGCTATTCTTCGAGTCGGTGATAACATATCCGTTCTGACCAGCCACACCTCCGATGTAGATGTGCTTCTCGGTGTAGGTGCCAACGTACTTAATGCTACCGCCATTCTCGCAGTTGCTGATGGTGCCCTTGTTTACATTGACGATAAAACCCGAGATAACCTGCTCGCACTTTGTCGAAACAGTCATCTTACACGAAGCATCGATACGGAGATTCTTAATCACGCCATTCTCGCCCAAAAGCTCAAACAAACCCTGCTTGGTCTTCCAGTTGAGGAGTGCGTGTCCCTGACCATCGAAAGTGCCCTTGAACTCCTTGATAGGTGCCCACTTCTTCACTTTCGCCATATCGATATCGGCCTCAAGGCATACAGCGCCCTTCTCGTTGCGCCACTTCGAGATATCCTCGCCCTTATTGATGGCCTTTGCAAATGCAACCAAATCCTTTGCGTTGCTGATACCTCCTGCGTAGACTGCTACAATCGAGAGCAGGAACACAAGAAGCAATGAGAGTCTTCTCAAATTTTTCATTTTTTTTGTGTTTTAGTGTTAGTTTCGGTTTGTTCGAATGCTTAGAATGGGAGATCGTCAATCGCTGCGCTCTGTGCAGTCATCATAGGCTCCTCGGTTGGCATTGGTGCAGCAGCGGGTGCAGCTGGAGCAACAGTTGGAAGTGGCTCGCTGTACTGAGCCTGTGCCACCTGTGCAGCCTCCTTCGGCTCGATGCGACGACCTACAACGTCGGTGTACCAACGACCCTGATACTCACGAGACTCAACGTCGAAAGTGACCTTGTAGGCGGCACCTACAACGAGACGAGCAACCTCGTCACGCTTGTTGAAAAACTTAACGCTCACCTTGCGTGGATATGGCGATGCGGTCTGCATCTCGAACACCACGTTCTGGTTGTGCCACTCGCCACGAGCCGAAGTTCCACTCTGCTCAGGCAAAATAGCGAATACAATTCCTTCAAATACAAAATCCATAGTTCTATTATTTTTTAGTTATAAATTTGCGTTAGCAATAAGGTAGTAGTTGTATGCGACGAAGCAGGCGAATAACAATGCTCCTGCCCAACGATTCAACTTACCTCTGAAGCCGAGTGCCAAAGGTACTACAGCAGCGAAAATCATCACAGCGTAGTCGATAGCGGTGATGCCCGAACTTGTAAGCGGGGTAATCTGCGAAGCAGTGCCGAGAATCAACGTGAGGTTGAAGATGTTCGAACCGATAACGTTGCCCAAAGCCAACTGCGTATTCTTCTTCGCCGCCGCAACGAGCGAGGCCGCCAACTCTGGCAACGATGTACCGCACGCCACGAGAGTGATAGCGATAAAAGCCTGATTTACTCCCCACGACTCGGCGATAAGGATGGCGTTGTCGAGGAAGAATCGGCTCGAGATAATAAGGCCTGCAAGACCAACTACACCCTTTGTAATGCCGAAAGTCAGCTGTTTATTCGAGATAACCTCGTCTGATACGACCTTATCCTTTTTGCCTCCTCGCAACGACATATACATAAAGAGTGCGAAGAAGGCGAGCAAGATCAAACCGTCGATGCGACTGATGATGGCCTCGCCACCTGTAAAGAAGTTGAATACCAACAATAACGTGAGCACCGAGAGACCAATGCACAACGGCAAGTCGAATCGTTTATTCTCCTTTGATACGGCAACCGGCATAAGTAAGACGGTCAAACCGAGGATGCCCAAGACGTTGAAGATATTCGAGCCTACAACATTTCCGATGGCGATATCGGCGTTGCCCCCAATGGCGCCAATCGAACTTACGACAAGCTCTGGGAACGAAGTTCCCACACCTACGATTACTGCTCCGATTACGAAGTCCGATATCTTGAAACGCTTCGCAATGGTTACGGCTCCAGCCACTAGCCAATCGGCGCTGAAAACGATAGCCACAAGACAAAGCAAAAGATACAAATATTCCATATTTTCCAAATCGATGTTTCCAATCTGCAAAGATACTAAAAAATCGGTAATCGGAAATATCGAAGCCCAAAACTACTCTAAACTTATCGCTTTTTCGAGGAATAAATCGGCTATTTTTATGAAAAAACATTTCAAACTCTTTTTTTTAAAAAAAAATGCTTACCTTTGCGGGCTATTTATTAACTAATTAAACATTTTTACGATTATGCCAAAGATGAAAACAAATGCCGCTGCAAAGAAGCGTTTTTCTTTCACCGGCACAGGTAAGATCAAGCGTAAGCACGCTTATCACAGTCACATCCTGACCAAAAAGACTACAAAGCAAAAGCGCAACCTCTGCCACTCGGGCATCGTATCGAGCGTAGACGAGCCAAAGCTTTTGAAATTGTTGGTTAAGTAATTTTAATCACAGTTTCGACAATTAACATTATTTATTAACCGAGGTGAAACAGCCCTAAAGAGTGCGAGAGAATCGTACCGCTGTGAATCTCATCAAAAACTTTTAAACTATGCCACGTTCAGTAAATGCTGTCGCATCACGCGCAAGAAGAAAAAAGGTTTTGAAGCTTGCCAAGGGTAACTTTGGTTCAAGGGGAAACGTTTGGACAGTTGCGA
>JAFYQY010000066.1 GCA_017559685.1 Alistipes sp. | reverse complement strand
CCTTTGCCACCACATAGAAGGTATGATTGGTGCGATAGACTCCGTAGCCCTTGTGCGAATTGACCGTAACACGGAAGGCGTTAGGGTTAATCTGCTCGTCCGATGTAGCTATATTGCTCTCCCACCAGGTCTCGGTATTCGCCGTAGCACTCTTGGCTGCGGCATAAATCTTATTGCCATTCTCCTTATCGAGGAGGTATAGCTTCATCGACTCGATAATCTTGACCAATCGCTCGGCATAGTCGGGAGCTGTAGCGTAGCCACACGCCTTCAAGCCTCGAGCCCAACTACGATAGTCGTCGGCTGGATAGGCAAACAACGAGTCGTAGCGTGGCGACTGATCGAGAAAGTCGGCGTGATCCTCATACGACGCCTCGACCGAAGGGTATGCACGGAAACACTCACCCTTAGCATCGTCGTCGTAGTAGACCTTATCGCCCGTCCACGACTTCTTACACTTGATACCGAAGTGGTTGTTCGAGGTGAGCGACAGGCGGCTATTTCCGCTATCCGACTCCAAGATACCCTGCGCCATAGTGATACTTGCAGGGATACCGTATCGCTCCATATGGGCGATAGCTATAGCCTTGTACTTTTCGACATACTCCTCACGTGTTTGGCGCTCCTTTGCCACAACCGCCGAGACGCCAACAAGTGCACAGAGTAGTATTAAAATGGTTTTCTTCATATCGTTTCTCTACAAATTTACATTTCCGACCAAGGTCAAGCCCACCGATGTATGGGGTTTGCCATCGAAGGTTACATTCTTAAACTCGACGCCATAGATACCGTAGCCCTCCACATCCGACGGAGCCTTCATATAGATAGGCATCACCACTGAGTTAAGGTTGCGGAACGAGATATTCTCGAAGAGGATATTCTCGATACGATAACCCTGCGACTCCTTGTACGAGGTCTTCGAGTTGTCAC
This sequence comes from Alistipes sp., assembly GCA_017559685.1. The sequence continues at coordinate 2,061 of JAFYQY010000066.1, read as the reverse complement.
GCACTGCAATGTGGATAGGCTGACCATTGTAACCCTTAGTCCACTCCACGTCGATATTACGGAAGGTGATATTGCGGACAATCTGCTCGCTCTGCGAGAGTATTCGCATCATACCACTCCAGAAGGTGCGGGTATTATAGCGCTTGAAGGTAAAGTTATCCTCGTAGTGGAGCGAGTTTGCCATACCAATAATCTCGCAATTCTCCACCAAGATACTCTCCATAACACAGCGAGGCTCCTTTGCTCCCGTAGCGTGTCCGCCAAAGACAAACGGGCGGCAATTAGTCCACACCACCGAGTTTGTAAGCACCAAATCAGAGGTTGGCGTGCCCTTCACGAACTTCTCGTCATCCCACAAGAAGCGAATGCTGTCGCAGTTGTTATATCCGCAGAAGCAGTCGTCCTGGCTGTGGATATAGCAGTTATTTGCTCGCAAGTGTTGGGTATTGATAACGTTCACGCCGTCGCCATTCTGCGCCGAGGAGAACATCTTCACATTCTCGAGGTGGATACCCTCGGCATTGCGAGCCGTGACACAACGGAAGTCGGTAATAATCGTGATATCCTGCACCAGCACATTCTCGGCACCTTCGTGGATATAGATGGCAGGCACTACATTCTCACGAAATGCACCAACCAACTCGCCCTCGAAATTGCGCTCGGCACCATAGCAGCGGTCGAGCAAGTTAATATATCCTCGACCCGAAATACGGGTACCCTTGGCACCTCGGATATCTATCGCAGCACAGAGGTGAGCTCCCTCCTCCAACACCACCATCGTATTATCTTCACGAATGGTCAGCACGGGTGCTCCATACTCGTTGAGCTTAATATTCGGGTTGTTTGCAGCGGTATGGTAGCCCTTCTTGAAGCGGATAATATGGTCGAAGCGACGCATATTGAGCAACGGTTTCGAGTCGTCATCAATGAGCAACGACAATGTACGCACCACATCGTCATCGGGCTTTATCATCAACTTTGCACCACCCTCAACCGCAAACACAGCCTTGCCGTCTACCATCGCCGCTACCACGCCACGACGCTCGGGCGAGATAGTGAGCGACTTTGCGGTAGGGTGCGATACCCTAAACCACACCTTCTGCGTAGTCGAGAGCGAAGCGATAGCACACTTATCGAGATATGGAGCCTTCGGATAACCACTCCACTCGGCAAACTCCTCGGCCGAGAGCTTCTTATGGCCACGTCCCGTAGATGTTAGCGCCATAATGACAGGCACACGCTCCCACTTCAAAGAGTCGGCACTAACCTCCACCTCGAAAAGATCGCTCTGACGCACCTCCTTCGGTACGGAGTATATCGTGTAGGGCTTGGAATTGGCAACTCCAAGCGACAACACAACACCCAACAACAAGAGCAATCTACGCATCTCTTTTCCCGATTTTTGTACTTTGGTACAAATATAGCCAAAATATGTCAAAAAAACAATCGCCCCGACCATAAAATCGAGGCGATTTGCAATATTTAGTTCTAACGACTATTTCTGTGGCTCAACCAACGAGAGGTACAACTCCTCGAGCTGTGCTGAATCGATTGGCGATGGGCCGTCGAGCATAACGTCACGACCTGCGTTATTCTTAGGGAATGCGATAAAGTCACGAATAGACTCTACGCCACCAAACAACGAACAGAGACGGTCGAAGCCGAATGCCAAACCACCGTGAGGCGGTGCACCATAGCGGAATGCGTTAATCAAGAAGCCGAACTGAGCCTCAACCTGCTCAGGAGTGAAGCCCAAGCACTTGAAGATAAGCGACTGAAGCTTAGGGTCGTGGATACGAATCGAACCACCACCAATCTCGGTACCGTTGCAAACGAAGTCGTAAGCGTTAGCACGAACTGCGCCTGGATCGCTCTCCAACTTATCGACATCCTCAGGCTTAGGCGAGGTGAATGGGTGGTGCTTAGCGTAGAAACGCTCAGTCTCGTCATCCCACTCGAACATTGGGAAGTCAACAACCCAAAGGGGAGCAAACTTCTTAGGATCACGCAAGCCCAACTGCTCGGCAACCTCCAAACGGAGTGCGCACAACTGAGTGAGTG
>JAFYQY010000065.1 GCA_017559685.1 Alistipes sp. | reverse complement strand
GTTAGGGTATGCGCCCTCGATAAGACGGCAAACCAAGGTGCTATTCGACAACTCGAATACAACGTTCTTCTGGTCGAAGGTCATCTTAACCTCGCCCTCCTCCTTCAAGAGGATGTTCTTCAAGAGGTTTGCAGGCTTCTTAGGAAGGATAAACGCAGCCTTCACACCGCACTCGCACTCGATAGTGTGCTTAACCAACTTGTGAGAGTCGGTTGCTACACAAGTGAGCTCGTTCTCGTTGAAGTTGAAGTATACACCATTCATCACTGGGCGCAAATCGTCGTCGCCTGTAGCGAAGATAGTCTTGTTGATACCGTTAACCAAAACGTCAACATCGAGCGATACAGAGGTCTTCTCTGCCGAAAGCTCGTGTGTCTGTGGGTAGCTTACAGGGTTTGCACCTGGAACCGACGAGTGACCGCTGTTCCACGAGATGCAAATCTCCCAGTTGTCGGCGTTAACATCGAGGGTGAGAGGCATCTCCGAGCACTCCTTCAATACGTCGAGCATCAACTTTGCAGGTGCAGCCACTGTACCCTCACGCTCAACATTGTCCACCTTGATAGTACCTACGAGTGTTGTCTCGAGGTCCGAAGTTGTAACCTTCAACTCACTGCCACTCAACTCCATCAAGAAGTAGTCGAGAATAGGAAGTGTGTTTTTGCTGTTGATAACCTTACCGGTTGTTGCCAAAAGCGACAACAGCGCTGAACTTGATACTGTAAATTTCATAATTTCTGTTTGTTTTTATTGTTTGTACTTTTGTTTATTTGTTTCTGTTTTTTAGGGGCGTTAGGGGCGTTAGGGCCGTTAGGGGCGTTAGAGCCGTTAGAGAAAAAACTACTAACTACTAACTCAAAAAAAGTTTTCCGCTTTCCGCTTTCCGCTTTCCGTTTTCCGCTTTCCGCTTTAATCCTGCTTCGCAGGCTTTTCCTCCTTGCGGCTCGGCAAAGTGTGCAAGCACCCTCTGCTCTCGCTCCGCTGCGTCGGTTCCGTTTTCCGTTTTCCGTTTTCCGTTTAGAGCTCAGCAAGCTTCTCGAGTGCCTCCTCGATCATCAAGCGAACGAATGGCTTGTAGTCGGTGCAAGCATCCTTCGCAATACGCTGTGCGATGATAGTGCAGACGGTACCCGCCTTGTGACCCATCAATGCTGCCAAACCTGCCAATGCCGACGACTCCATCTCGAAGTTGGTGATGCGACGCTCGCCAAAGCGGAACGACTCAATCTTCTCGTTCAAGTGGATATCCTGCGGTTGCAAGCGCACCCAACGTCCCTGCGGAGCGTAGAAGCCCGGTGCAGCGATTGTGATACCCTCACGGGTAACATCCTTGAAGTGCTCGAACAACGACTCGTCAGCATCGATGAAATATGGAGCTGTAAGCTGTGGGTTCCAGCCTGTGTGCTCAACAAAAGCCTTCTCGATAGCGAGGTCGCACACGTCGTTTCGACCTGCGTAGTAGTTCAACAAGCCGTCGAAGCCCACCGATGTGCGAGAGAATACACGCTCACCCACCTTGATATCCTCCTGCAATGCGCCCGAAGTGCCGAGACGAAGCAGAGTGAGTTGCTTGAACTCATCCTTAACCTGACGGGTTGCGAAGTCGATATTCGCCAAAGCGTCAAGCTCGGTAACCACGATATCGATATTGTCGGTACCGATACCTGTCGAGAGCGCAGTCATACGACGTCCCTTGTATGTACCCGTGATAGTCTTGAACTCTCGGCTCTCAACCTCACATTCGATATTATCGAAATACGATGCAATTACATCCACACGTGCAGGGTCGCCAACCAACATCACGATATCCGAAATTTGCTCGGGCAAAAGGTGCAAGTGAAAGATTGAACCATCCTCATTGATAATAAGTTCCGATGCAGGAATTACTCTTTTTTCGCTCATATTTTTCATATTTATCAGTTATAGTCTTGGATATTTTGTGTAAAAATAGTATATTTACAACGATTTTCAAAGGAAAACCAAAACTTTTTTATTAAAAATAAAAACTACTACCTATGACACTCATCAAATCTATCTCGGGTATTCGTGGTACCATTGGTGGCGAAGTTGGTACAAACCTCACCCCAATCGACATCGTAAAGTTCACTATTGCTTACACTCGCTTCATCGCAAGCAAGAACGAAGCCAAACGATTGAAAATCGTTGTTGGTCGTGACGCTCGCATCTCGGGCGAGATGGTTAACGACATCATCGAGGGTACTTTACTCGGTTGTGGTGCCGACGTTATCAACGTAGGTCTCTGCACAACTCCAGGTACCGAAATGGCGGTAATCACCCACAAGGCTGACGGCGGTATCATCATCACTGCATCGCACAATCCTAAGCAGTGGAATGCGCTCAAGCTTCTCAACGAGAAGGGCGAATTCTTGAATGCTAAAGAGGGCGAGCAGGTACTCGCATTGGCCGAGCAGGAGGACTTCCTCTTCCCAGATGTAGACACCATCGGAAAGGTGATTTTGCGTGAGGACTTCAACCCTACACACATCGACCAGGTGCTTGCACTCAATCTCGTTGATGTAGAGAAGGTTAAGGCACGCAAGTTCAAGGTTGTTGTAGACGCCGTAAACTCTATTGGCGGTGTTGTTATCCCCGCACTCTTGGAGAAGCTCGGTTGCGAGGTTGTGAAGCTCAACTGCGAGCCTAACGGCCACTTTGCACACAACCCTGAGCCACTCCCACAGAACCTCACCGAGATCTCGGAGGTTATCGTTAAGGAGGGTGCAGATTTGGGCGTTGTGGTTGACCCAGACGTAGACCGCTTGGCACTCGTAAACGAGGATGGTACAATGTTCGGCGAGGAGTACACTTTGGTGGCTGTTGCTGACTACATTCTTGCACACACAAAGGGCAACACCTGTTCGAATCTCTCGTCGTCACGTGCTTTGAGCGACATCACAAAGGCTCACGGTGGCGAGTATGCAGCATCGGCTGTAGGCGAGGTGAACGTCGTAACCAAGATGAAGGAGGTTGGCGCAGTTATCGGTGGCGAGGGCAACGGTGGAGTTATCTACCCTGAGTTGCACTACGGTCGTGATGCACTCGTTGGTGTGGCACTCTTCTTGACCTACTTGGCTGAGTTGGACATCCCTATGACCGAGTTGCGCAAGAAGTACCCTGCTTACTACGCATCGAAGAACAAGATTGAGCTCACTCCAGCAATCGACGTAGATAAGGTTTTGGCTACCGTTAAGGAGCGCTACGCTCACGAGCGCGTAAACGATATCGACGGTGTAAAGATTGACTTTGCTGAGCACTGGGTACACCTCCGCAAGTCGAACACCGAGCCTATCATCCGCATCTATGTGGAGGCTAAGTCGCAGGAGTTTGCTGACGAGGTTGCACAGAAGTTCATCGCCGAGATTCAGGAGATCTGCGGACTGTAAAACGAATTAAAAATTGGCGAGACTAAAGGCTGACAGTTTTTCTCTCGTTACAGAGTTACACGGTTACAGAGTTACACGGTTACACGGGCACGCAGTCCTGTAACTCGTGTAACTTGTAACTTGTAACGAGAGGGCGAAGAGTCGATAGGACTTGATAGGATTTGATAGGATTTGATAGGATTCGCACCTACGGTGCTTGATAGGACTTGATAGGATAACTATCCTACAACCCCTATCACCCCTAATACCCCTAACGACCCTAACGGCTCTAACGCCCCTAACGCCCCCATCACCCCTATCACCCCCATCAAAAAAAATGAAACAAGCACAAGCATACATTATCGAAAATAAAGAGCGTTTTCTCGAGGAGTTGTTCGAGGTTTTGCGCATCCCTTCAATCAGTGCACAGTCCTCGCACAAGGAGGATATGGTGAAGTGCGCCGAGCACTTGGCTATGGCTTTAGCAAAGGCTGGTGCCGACATTACCGAGGTTATCCCAACCACAGGCAACCCCGTAGTCTACGCCGAGAAAATCGTCTCGCCAGAGGCTAAAACCGTATTGGTTTACGGTCACTACGACGTGATGCCCGTAGACCCTCGAGAGGAGTGGAACACCGAGCCATTCGAGCCTACCATCATCAATGGTCGCATCTACGGCCGTGGTGCCGACGACGATAAAGGTCAGTCATTTATGCACATAAAGGCCTTCGAGGCGATGTGCGCAACCGACTCACTGCCTTGCAACGTCAAGTTTATGCTCGAGGGCGAGGAGGAGATTGGCTCACCTTCGCTCTACGGCTTCTGCGAGGAGTACAAGGAGAAGCTGAAGGCCGACATCATCCTCGTTTCGGACACCTCGATGATATCGCTCGACACCCCGTCAATCACCTGCGGTTTGCGTGGTTTGACCTATATGGAGGTGGAGGTTGTAGGCCCTAACAAAGACCTCCATTCGGGTCTTTTTGGCGGTGCCGTAGCCAACCCTGCAAACGTCTTGACACGTCTGGTTTCGTCGCTCGTGGACGGGAACGGACACATCACAATTCCGCACTTTTACGACAAGGTGCGTGAGCTCACCGAGGAGGAGCGCAAGGCATTCAACGAGGCTCCTTTCTCGCTCGAGAACTACAAGCAGGCACTCGACATTGACGACATCGAAGGCGAGGCGGGCTACACCACTATCGAGCGCACAGGCATCCGCCCTTCGCTCGACGTAAACGGCATTTGGGGTGGCTACACCGAGGAGGGAACAAAGACCGTGATCCCATCTCGTGCCTACGCCAAGATATCGATGCGACTCGTACCCGACCAGGACTTCGAGGAGATTGGTCGCTTGTTCGAGGAGCACTTCCGCAACATCGCACCTAAGAGCGTGAAGGTGAACGTCAAGTTCCTGCACGGCGGAGCGCCTTACGTATCGCCTACCGATATGGAGGCTTACAAGGCCGCAGAGAAGGCCGTCGAGGAGTCGTTTGGTCGCAAGCCGTTGCCATTCTACTCGGGCGGTTCGATTCCGATTATCAGCGGTTTCGAGCGCATCCTGGGCATCAAGTCGATACTCATCGGCTTCGGTCTGTCGGAGGATGCCATCCACTCGCCAAACGAGAGCTTCGGCTTGGCTCAATTCGACAAGGGATTGCAGACTATACCGCTGTTCTACAAGCACTTTGCGAGAAAATAGTAGAGGCGATAGGGGAGATAGAGGCGTTAGAGCCGTTAGGGGCGATAGGGGTGATAGGGGTTGTAGGATAAACTGTCCTATCAAGTCCTATCAAGTCCTATCAAGCACCGCAGGTGCGACTCCTATCAAATCCTATCAAGCACCGCAGGTGCGACTCCTATCAAGTCCTATCAAGTCCTATCGACTCTCCACCCTCTCGTTACAAGTTACACGAGTTACAGGGGCACCCCCCCGTGTAACTGTGTAACTGTGTAACTGTGTAACAAACCCGTTACATCTGTTACAGAGTTACCCCCCCCTGTAACTGTGTAACTCTGTAACTCTGTAACTGCACACTATACTATCACGAGGTATTCGGCAGGCTGACGATCTTATCGTCCACGACGAGTAGCCCTCGTTTTATGGCTCGGCACACTCGCACCTTGGCGGCACTCTCGCTCATACCCTCCTCAATAAGTCTATTGATAAGTACCGCTCGCTCCACGCCATACGGATAGTAGTTGCGCATCATCAGCACACACTCATCTTCTGACGATGCTGCAACGGTAGGCATATTACACTCCTCGGGTAAACCCTCCTCGGTAATGTAGAAGGCGAAGGGCTCGAACTCTTCGTTTCGGCAGAACTGAGGCTCTACAACCGAACGCTCCTCGACCTTGTGGACATAGATCATAGTCTCGGCCTTGCGTTGTAGCGTCGAGCCTATGTGTCCTCGTGCCTTGTCACTATTAGGGTTTGTGTGCAACACACTCATAATGTGACAATTATACTCGGTGGATAGCGCCATAAGCTGTCCCACTACAGCATCGCTCTCCTCGATGCAATTGCTGTTGTACATAAGGTCGGATATGCCGTCTATAACTACAAGTTTAGGCTTGAAGAGCTTCACGGCATCGACCATCATATTATATCGCTCCTTAGGCTCAATCTCACGGAGCGATAGTGTGCGTAGCTCCTCGTACGACGCTTCGTCGTTCCACCCTGCAAGGGTATAAATACGTCGTACTACTCGCTGTACGTGGCTTGCCGACTGCTCGGTATCTACCCATAACACCTTCACTCTACGGGGTGTTATGCCCAGCATCGGCTCACCCGTTCGGCGTAGCAGTGCGCCCACAAGAGCACTACATAAAAAGGTCTTTTTGCTCTTGGCAGCACCCACTACTGCCGATATATTACCCTCCGAAGCGATAATACTCCCGTAGCGAGATATTACCGGTATCGGGTCGGGTATCTTCAGATGTAGGTCTATCAGGTGCGGTTCGAGTGCTCGATAAAGCACCTGCTCCTCGATAGATACCCGCATCTTGGCAGGGTCGTACTTCGGAGCAAGCTCATCGTATTGCGCTCGTTCCCGCTCGGTTGCGAGCGACGACCCGTCGACATTGCCTGCCGACATATTCAATAATTTACCTAGGTTTACACCTATATCCAAGTCTGCGGTAGGCATAGCCACAGAGACGGCATTAGCACCACCAACACTACTAATGTTAGTATTCATAAATAATAATATATAAGTTGATTGTTAAGTTATTAGGTACGCTGACGTCGTGCGTTTCGTGGTGCAAATATATAACACGAAAGAGCCCTTGTCAAGAGTTTTTGACAACTTTTTTCACCTCCGTTCGCTATCTCGCTCGCTATCAGTAAAATAAATTTTTGAACTCACGCAGTTACAGAGTTACACAGTTACACAGTTACACAGTTACACGGGCACGCACCCCTGTAACTCGTGTAACTTGTAACTTGTAACGACTAATAGAGACGGTCTCACGGCGCAACAAAAATGGCATTCGGGCTTACGCCCTGAATGGCAATCAATGGCAAACGGGCTGCGCCCTTAATGGCAAGCGCAAGAAGAAAATGCCATTCCCCGCCATTCAGCGAACAACGTGAGCGCCTGCCATTCTATGCCATTCAATGCCACAAAAAACCCAAAAATTGCAAAAAAATTTCCCTCTGCTATTTTTTTATAAAAAAATATTACTATCTTTGTTATCAATAAAGTGGACTAAAACGAACTAAAACAAAACGAAATATAAACTTAAAACACTCGAACAATTTGACTATCAGGAACTAAAGAGAAAAACTAACTAAAAGAACCAATTCAATTTTACAATTCAATTCAATTTTTTTTAATCTTAAACCTTTAACATTATGAGAATTTCTATTCAGAGATTTTTCAAGACTCTCACGGTTGTGATTCTCGCCCTTAGTTTGCAACTTGGGCTGGGAAGTAACACCGCAATGGGTCAGGAGGTTGCAAAACCTCACGTAGTCAAAGGTACCGTTCTCGACGAGAATGGAAAACCATTGGCAGGAGTGGGCGTCATCATCGCCACCACACTCCAAGGTGTTGTTACCGATCTCAACGGTCAGTACGAGATTAAGGCAACACCTGCGCAGGAGCTTCAGTTTAGCTTCTTGGGTTACAAGACCCACACAGCGAAGGTTGGCACTCGCACCACCATCAACGTTTCGATGGTTGTCGAGGCTCAGGCTGTGGAGTCGGTCATCGTAACCGCCCTCGGTATCAAGCGTGACGAGAAGTCGCTCGGTTACGCAGCATCGAAGGTAGGAGGCGAGGCTTTGGCTTCGGCAGCAAACTCTGCTAACTGGCTTTCGGGTTTGACCGGTCAGGTTGCAGGTTTGAACATCCAGCAGTCGAACACCGGAGGTGGCGGTACTACCCGTGTAACTCTCCGTGGTGAGTCGTCGGTGGATTTCTCGAACAACACAGCACTCTTCGTTATTGATGGTGTGCCTATGCACAACCACTCGACACAGTCGGATGCCGGTGGCGAGGGTTCGCTCAGCGTAATCGACTATGGTGACGGTACAGGCGATATCAACCCTGAGGACATCGAGAACGTAACCGTATTGAAGGGCCCTGCTGCAACAGCGCTCTATGGTTCGGCTGCTGCTAACGGTGCTATCATCATCACCACCAAGTCGGCCGACAAGCTCGCTTCGAAGATTAGCATTCAGTACAGCACAAACCTCACTTTCGAGAGTGTAAACACCTCGCCAGACTTGCAGTATGAGTATGGTCAGGGTGGGCGCGAGGACTATTACTACTATCTCCGTTCGGCCGACTCGAGCAAGGGCACAGGCTACCACCCTGAGCCAACCTACAGCTCGCAGGGCGGTTTGCTCTCGTGGGGTCCTAAGATGGACGGTACACTCTACTACCAGTACTACGACGAGAAGGCAGGCATCGGTGGTGCAGTAGACCAGCTCGGCGACTTCCGCCGTCAGGCTACTCCATTCATCAGCTATGGCGACTGGTTCAAGGACTTCTTCGAGACAGGTTACACTTGGACAAACTCGCTCGCAGTTTCGGGTCGTATCAACAAGCGCAACTCTATCCGTGTTTCGGTTCGTGACTCTCACTCGAACGGTATCATTCCGAACTCACCAAACAATATGCAGCACATCGCATTGCGTACTCGCAACGAGATTGCTAAGTGGTTCACATCGGAGGTTTCGCTCAACTATCGTCGCAATCACCGTGACAACATCCCTGTAGCTTCGGGTTATAGCGCAGGTGCAGGTATTATGTATAGCTTGTGGTGCTACGCTCCAAACATCGATATGGATTGGGCTAAGCACTACTGGAACGACGGTCAGGAGGGCCTCCAGCAGGATACTTCGCTCACCGGAGGTAAGAACAACGCTTAC
>JAFYQY010000064.1 GCA_017559685.1 Alistipes sp. | reverse complement strand
TCGCTCCAATAGAGTGGGTAAAGTCCGTCTACCTTCTCGCCGAGCTGTGTCTTTGTAGCCTCCAACGAAACGGCAACCTCATAAACGCCACCCTGACCCTCGAGCTTTACGCCGAGGTCCTCAGTTGTGTCAGTTACGCAAGAGAATGCGAACATTCCCGCCACAACCGCAAAGAAAATTTTTGTCAAATTTTTCATTGTTTTTGGTTTTTAGTTAATAATTGAATTGCTATTTGAATATATATCTTTGCTTTATTATAGTCAAATGGTTGATTATCAGCGAATTACCCCCCCCCTACACAACATTAAGGGAATACTACACCGATGCAAATATAGGAAAATTTTACCGAATACACCTTATTTATATGGGTATTTTGCAAAAAAAATCGCAACCTCCGAGGAGACTGCGATTGTGGTTGGGAAATAACAAAAGTTATTTAACCATTTCGAATGGGGACTTTTCGTTGCCCGTAAAGCGAGCGAGATGGATCGTCGCCGAGCGACCCGCCTTGCTCTTTTGGCTCTCGGCGAGGTAGAACATTCCGTCGCCGAGTGCGCAGATTCCGCAAGCAGCAAGTTTGTTGTGCCAGCCGTAAATCTCAGAGTTTGCACTATCCTTCACACCCGCCTTCTTCAGCGGAACAAGGTTGCCCTTCGCCTGATAATCAACGCCTTTGAGTTGCGATTTCTTCGCCTTCACAGAGCCGTCCACCGCAAAGAGCGTATAGTTGGCAAAGTTCGGTTTCTTGCCCGCATAGCACGCCAAAAACCAAGTGTTCGACGCCTTGTCGTACTCGAGATTCTGCACGCCCCAACTCGTATTGCCCGTATAGACGAAATATTTACCGTACGGCTTTGCGGGGCCCTGCTTGTGCATACTCTCCTGCGAGAGGGGAGCCTCGTATTTCGCCCAATTTTTAGTGTCGTATTGGAGGAGCACCTGGTGGTCGTTGTCTGTGCGTTTTTTATCGCCGTAGATGCCGTAAGCTATAGTGAGTAAGCGCTTTCCCGAGCCGTCGAACGCAGGGCCGAACGAGATACCGTCGAAGCCACTACAAGCGAAGCGATGTTCGAGAGTCTCGCCATTTTTGCACTTCACATTCGCCTTATAGTCCTCGACAACCGTCTTCAACAGCACCGAAGTCATCACGCCGTCACGCTCGGCACTCATATCCTTGCGAGTGATTTTATCGACGTCAAAGATCGCAACAAAGAAGCCCGTTTCGAGTTGTTTCGAGACGCCCTCCTGCTTGAGAATACCCTTACCGATAGCGTCGTTTTTGTACTCCAACGAGCCGTAAAGGCGACCATCTTCCTCGTTGAATTCGAGACATCCTAAATGTCCTAAAAAGCCCTTGACCGTTCCAACCACATTGCCCTGCATATCCATTTTTACGAGCATCGTAGTGAACGACATATAGATATATTTGTGCTGGGTGTCTACCGCTATACCCTGGATGTGACCCGCCTTCCAATAGCCTGCGTGCAGGGTTGTTGGCAAATTCTTAGGCGACTGCGCCACCGAGGAGACAACAGCAAAAAGTGCTGTCACGAGCAACAAAACGACTCTTTTCATATCAAATTTTATTTTGAATGAGAATGTTCAATATCACACCCTGCGCAGTTTCCGCTACAAGGGTTATCATCGCAATTTTCGGCAGCCATATCCTCACGAGTCTCCTGCACCGCACACTTGATGCCGAGGCGTTGCATATCCTTGTTGGTCGAGATCTCCGAATCGATATGATGTCCCTTAAAAATCAGCGTCAGCGACATCGCCAATACGAAGAATGCGACTGCGCCTACCGCCACCAATATTACCGTTAAAGTTGTTCCCATATTCCGTGTTTTAACTCTGCAAAATTATGTTTTTTTGCTCTATTTAGCAATATTCCAACGATGAAATTTCGTGTTTTAATCTCTTTTTCCTATTTTTGCACCAAATTATATTTGGTAGTATGTACGAATACATCAACGGAACACTCGCCGAGGTGGCACCTGCCTATGCTGTGGTAGATGCTGGTGGCATCGGCTATTTCATCAACATATCACTCACAACCTACTCCGAGATTGAGAAGGCCGACACGGTAAAACTCTTTATCCACTACATTGTGCGTGAGGATGCAGAGTTGCTCTACGGCTTCTCGACAAAGGAGGAGCGAGACCTCTTCCGTCTGCTCATAAGCGTCTCGGGCGTTGGTGGCAACACCGCACGAATGATTCAATCGACCTATACCCCTTCGGAGTTGCGAAATATCATCGCCACAGGCAACGCTACACTTCTCAAGAACGTAAAGGGTTTGGGCTTGAAGACTGCACAGAAGATTATCGTCGATTTGAGTGGTAAGATGATAGACTTGCCGTCGCACAATGCCGCTGCGAACGCACTCGCCGTATCGCAGAATTCAGAGGTGTTCGACGAGGCTTTGGCAGCACTCGTAATGCTCGGTTTTGCGAAGGCAGCATCGGAGAAGGTGCTCAACAAAATCTTCAAAGCCGACGCTTCGATTGGCGTCGAGGATGCTATCCGCAGTGCACTAAAGCAACTTTAACACAACTTTTTGAGAACAAAAACAGAGTTTTTGCATAATAATTCCTATCTTTGCCCGTTTGAAAGCTATGAAAAAGTTTTTGGCCATACTCTTTTTACTGCCACTCTTGGTGAGTTGCGAGCAGGAAGATACTATACTCTCGGAGCGTGATAAGATCGAGAAGTATCTCACCTCGTCACGTCGTATGGTCGAGAAGAGCGAAGTGGGAAACGTCATCGAGGATAACCCAGCATTCTACGAGATTTTCGGTCGTTATGCCTATCGCCACATCGTAAACTACTACGACGAGGGACGAGAGGATAAACCCGTAGTTGAGTGGGGCGACAAGGTTGAGATTCGTTTCGATGCCTACACCTTTACAGGCTCGGAGCCGGCTATCTCCAACCTCTATTGGTCGAACATCCACGAGACTATTCTCGAAGTTGGTGACAAGAGCAACTACACGCTCGACTGGTCTGAGGAGCCACTCACAATCGTGCTCGGCCAGACCGAGATTTTGGAAGGATTGGAACTTACGCTACCAGGTTGCCACGAGGCCGACTCGGTGCAGGTATATATGACCTCAAATCTTGCTTATGGCAAGAAGTTGATAGGCGTAGTGCCTAAGAACTCGATGGTGGCGTGGTATATGAAGATTGAGAAAGTTACAAAGTAAGATATGAAATTTACAAAAATTATAGCAAATGGCATTTGGGCAGTGGCACTTGTGGTCGTCGCCTTGACTTCGTGTATAACCGAGGAGAGCGTCTCAAACAAGGAGCGAGAGAAGATTTCGCTCGAGGCGTGGATAAAGCTCAACAGACCCGACCTTATCAACAACTATCAGGAGGAGGGTGGCTACTATGTCGAGATTCTCGATGGCGACAAGAACGAAAACTTGCCCGTAAGCACTGATGGCAATGACTACGGTTCGGAGCCTTTGATGGAGCAAGACACCTGCTGGTTCTTCTGCAATATGACAGGTCGAGACATCAACGGTGCAATATGTATGACCCGTAGCGGAGCATTGGCCGATATGTGTGGTACATTCTCCTACTCGACCCACTACGTACCATTCGTAAACTACTGCGGCGAGAACAATATGGGCTTGTTAGAGGGCACCTACCTCGCAATGCGTCACGAGTTGAAGATTGGCGACGGCACCTACAAGATGCGTCGTGGCTCGAATGTTCGTCTCTACCTCCCTTCGTCAATCGCCTATGGCGAGAATGGTTCGCAGACCGAGGGTGGTTACGAGGGTCAATACTCGTTAGACTCGTCACGTCCGCTGATTTTGGATATCGAGGTTTTGAGCGCAATCAAGAACCCTTCGGAGTTAGAGTTGAGTATGGTACAGCGCTACATCGGTTGGGAGACACCGTGGGTACAGGCCGAGAAGCCAGAGAGCGAAAAGACCGAAGAGGACGACGACTTGAAGCTCAAAGGTTTGTACTACAACCACTCGTACAACCCTGTTACCGATAACACATACAACTATCGTTATATGCAACCACACTTGGAGGGTTTGAACAATCCATACGTGGACAACAAGAAGTACAGCTATGGCAATATGCCATTCATCAACCAGAAGATTAACGACATCCTACTCGAGCGCTTTGGCAAGGGTTTGGAGGACTCTCAGCGCAGCGAGAAGAATCTCGTAACTAAGGATGGTCGTGCCGATGTATGGTATGTGGTACGTTTCCTCGACGGTTTCGTCGTCGACACCAACATTGCAGAGCTTCGTGAGTATATCTTTGGCGAGACAGCGCCGACCTGCGAGGTGTTTAGTTACAGCCCTTCGGACGACGAGGGCAAGGGAGAGAGCGAGCGTCAGGCAATCGGTGCGTGGTACTACTGTATCCCTAAGATGCACTATGGAGCCTACGGACAGATTATCACAACCTCGGGATATGCCTACGGCGCTGCAGGTTTGTCGGGTTCAACCACAACCGAGACATCGTCGAGTTCGGCCGCAAGCTACTACAATGCGATGAACTACTACAACTACTACAACTCGTATTA
>JAFYQY010000063.1 GCA_017559685.1 Alistipes sp. | reverse complement strand
CTTGATAATCATAAGTGCGTACCTCAACACCGTTTTCTCCCTCAACTACTTCGGCTCTTGATGGACCTACGACTTTCGGCACCTCTCCTGTAACGATATATTTCAACTTAACTTTTGCTGATGTCGGAATTTCACGAGATGCCATTACCGTATTGTAGGCATTTATTACAGAACGCCTTGACTCGGTATAAGGTACATTGTTCATCTCTGTCACTGCCAAAGAGATAAAGTCCATAACTTCCATATCGACACCAGCCTCACGCATCGCCTTCATCTCCTCAGGCGTGAATTTGAGGTCGGAAATAGTGCGTTCTACAAAATCGGGTTGATGTATTAGTTTCTCGCCCTTAGCAATGCGTTTTAATGTTCCTAAACCCTTCAAAACACCAAGGGTTGCAAAACTTTCACCGAGAGCTTCGGCCGTAAACTCCTCACCCGAAATCAACGAACCAAGGCCTACAAATGCCAAGTTCTCAGCAGCAAAACCCGTCAAGCCTATACCTACATCTGCCGCCATACCTTTTGCGGTATATGCCATATCGGGTCCTGCTCGATACATACCGCTCTTTGCAACGGCCGTACCCACGGTAATACCACCCACTGCCGCTCCGGTAATAGCACCTTCGCCTGCTCTATGGAACACATTGCGCCAATTAAATTCGCCATTCTCGCCTGTTGGCGACAATGTTTCCTGCGCAGCTGTCAGCAAACCGTTATACGAACCAAGTGTCACGGCCTGCGATGCTGCAGCCGATGCAAACTGCTGTAACACATTCTTCTCGACAATGCGTGTTGCAACCTGCTTAATAGCACTCTTTGTTGTTGATGTCGCTACCTTGCGCATAATCTGCCCTGCGACTGCACGAGTTGCTAAAGCTCTGATACCTACGCCCAAAAGTTCTCCTTCAAGGCTTAATCCAGCAAACAACAAAGTATCGGCAAGAATAGCGCCTGCACCTCCAGCCACCTTTGCTGTAGTCGAAGGAGTTGCTTTGGCCAACGCCTGTTGCGCAACCATAAAATCAACGCCCGAACCGCCCGATGCTCCGGTAACAGCCAACTCATATAGCGTTCCTATCAACGAGTTGTTGTAAATAGCCTTGCCGATATATTCAAGGTCGCTCTTAGGTATATCAAGTGTGGATAGGCGGTCGATTATTCGGTTATATACCTTCGCTTCAACGCCCTTTGCCTCAGTGTTGTACACACCCTCAACATCCTTAGTGAACTGTGCCGCCAATGTTTCGAGTTGTTGTGTAACTTCAGCTATCTGGCTTTCGGCTACAGCACGCTCCTCGGGAGTCATCTGCGCAAACAAAGACTCAACATCTGCATCCGAAACATCGTTGCTACCATTTGGCACAATACGCTTTACTTCGTTATCAAACGCTTGCTTTTGCGCCTTAAACTCAGGATTGTTTTTTACCTTCTCGTCAATGATAGCATTTACATCATCGGCAGATATCGACTCAAAAACGCTCTTTATAACTGCATCTGCACCGGCAACCTTGCGGATAGAGCCTGCCAACTGAATACTTTGCACCAACTCTCCACCCATAGCATCTCCTCTAATAGGACTCTTTGCCAGTTCTTCATCAAGAGTTTTATTTGCCTCTTTCTGGGCGTTCTCAAACGCCAAATCAGTTGCCTTATCGACATCAAGCAACATTTTCTCTTCTGCGGTGTATTCCTCGAAAACTTTTGGAGAGATAAATGATTGTGGCATGCTCTCTTGTGGTGGTTCTGCTACCGGATATAACGCCCCCGAAGATTCCGATGCAGAAGACCCTGCCAAACTCTTTTGCTTTCCATCTTCGGCTTTTGCATTCGGTTGTTGCTCGAATATAGCAGGAGATAAATAGTCTTCCGCTCTGGCTCCTGGAATATCAACAGGCGTAGTGAATGGGTCTATTGGGGTGCCCCATTCGTCAGTTTCAGGCTGTCCTTGCTTTGGTCCTGCTTTTTCAACGTTGCCAAAGATTTCATCAAGACTTGGCCTATCTGCTACTGTATTTATTGGTTTTACTGCACTTATTGCTGTGCCGAATATCTCATCTAAACTTGGTCGTTTATCTGTTGCCATTTGCTATCTATTTTTGAAATGTGCTAAAACTTCTTCCCCTGTATATCCTGCTACAAGCGCTGCCATAATTTGTGCTGCGCTCACATTAGGCAATGCGGTAATAAGAGATTTCTTATCTGAAATAATCGAAGCCCATTTGAAAAGATCCTCTTTTTTATCTGGGCTAAGACCATATCGTTTCATCTCCTCTTTTTGACGAGCTAACTCCAAACGCATGTCGTTTGCATTGGGTTTGTACGGTTTTGTTTGGGTTGATGTCTCTACCTCGCCATACTTGTTTGGCTTTTCAGTAGTTACTGTAATCTCCTCTGGTAATGCGGCTCCAAGTATGGCCATATCTCCATCGCTGAATTTTGGCCGTTCGCCACCGTTATTTCGTATCTGTGCTGCCGCCACCATATCTTTGCCTCGTTGAATTTGCAATGCCATTTTATTAGTGTTATCTATTCTTCGCAACTCCTTCTGGCGCTCAAATGCCTTCTCTGCCTTCTGCTCCTCGTATTTTCTCTGCTCTTGGAGTTTTTTAGTCTCATACTCCCTTTGTTCTGCCAACGACTTATGCTTAATGCCCAACTCGTCATAAGATTTTGCAAGAGCAATCTTATCTTTCTCTTGCTGCAGAGCGAGATTTTGTAGCATAGTGTCATAGTCTTTGCTATTCACTACGCCTTCGTTGATAAGCTTTTCTATTTGCTCTGATGTCTTGCTCGATTGCATTGCCGGTACTATGGCCGGCACATTGTTTTTAGATGATACAACACCGCCCCAGATGCCTGCAACCAAATCGCCAAGAGCCTTACCCAAACCAACAATCTGCGCATTGCGCACCTTCTTTTTATTCTCCTCTTGGCGTTTTTTGTAATTATCGGCCAACATTGTACGCCACGACTTATAGGCCTCTTCTTGGGCTTTTTTTGTTGCCTCGTAAGGATCTGTGGAAGTTGTTGATTGCGGAGGAGGAGTTCCTGTTTGGACTTGAGGATGTCCGCCTGGTAATACAACAGACCGACCATCTTGGCTGATCGTGTTTATTTCAGCCGAGTGATCAAACGCTTTGGCCTCTTCGTCTGCCTCTTGCTCTATAGCATCTGTTGTCTCAAGGTTGGAAACATAGTCAGCACCATATTTCTCTATCCAACGCTCGTCGTGTATGCTATTTGATGAGTTGTTTGTTCTTGTACCCATATATATTGTTTGCTATTATTTAACTATATTGTTCACCCCAATCCCACTGTGATTTTGGATCGTAACTACCAGTCATACCCTTAGGAGCTGGAAGCCCCCCCAGTAGACTTGCCCCAATTCATACCACCGAGAATATCACCTATGGTACCTCCAGCAGATGAAATGGCATTTACAACAGCCTGCGAGCCTTGTGCCACTATGTTTGCACGGTCTTTTGCGTAAGCGAATTGATCGCTTCCAAACTTTTGCGAAAGTTGGTCCTTGTATCGCTGACCTTGCGCTGCAATCTGTGAGACAGCATCAGCATAACCCTTATTTGCGGCTTGCGCATAAGCCACCTTTGCCTCCTCCGATGCACCACCCTTAATGGCATTTGTTTGATACTTTCTTGCGTTCTCCTCTTGCCAATCACGATAATTCTTCAACATTGCTTGTGTATCGGCACGATCAAGAATGCTGGTATTCATCTGTCCTTGATACCAATCTTCGTAATTGTTCCAAGCTTCATCGTATGCCTGACCTTGTTTTTTCGCTGCTTTACTGCCGATGACCGCACTGGCAACCGAACTGCCAAGAGAAACTAATGCGCCCGCCAAAGCACCTATCCAAGCTTGCCTCGCCCCCTCAAACTCAATGTGTGAGTCTGGTGTTTCGCAAAACAACGAAACGATGGCAACTACCCCCATAAGCGCCATCACTTCGAGTGTGTTTTTATCTGTCTTTCTCATATTGTAAATGATTTATCTTTAATTTATTGCTCAAATGTAAAGTTATTTGCTTACTTTTGCATTGTATTCTTTACCTAAAAATCAACATTATGGGAAGAAAGCCGAAAAGAAAGAAGAAAAGTCAAGCCGAGTTTGCCTCACGAGAAGAGTATGAACACCGCCTATGTTATGCCTATGTTGAATGTGGGTCGTATGGTGCCGTGGCCAAGCAGTTCGGAACGCACGCACAAACCGTAAAACGAGCCTGGGAGAAACTCACGCCCGAGCAGCAACAGAGCATTCGAGATGCAAACGCCACCACAAAGGATAAAATACAACGCAAAGTACGCCAAAGTATATTTAAGCAGGGATTGACCGATGCTATTAACGACATCACAGAGGATGATATGGTGGAAGCCCTCAACCGATCTACAATCAAGGCCGAAGCGTTGGTCTCGGAGGAGTTTGTTACCAATGTTATGCAATCTCGCAAGATGCTTGGCGAGGAGCTGGTGCGCAGGTGTGGCGACTCATTGAAATTGTCGCTTATGTCGAATAAGGACTTTGCAATGTTATTACGCTTAGTTACATCTATTACTGAGCCGACAGATGACAAAGATAAGAATAACGCAGAGCAAAATAACACTTTGCAGAAACTGCGTATGGGTATAGCAAGCGAAATATATAATAAGCAAAATATAAATTAGTTATGGCTGAACGAAAAAGAATTGGAGTGCCAATATCGGGTATCGACACCTCAACACCCGACCACTCCGTAACAGATGGAAAGTGTGCCGAGTTGCACAATCTCCGCTATACAGGCGGTGCGTGGAGAAATGTGAAGGATCTTATCAATTATAGTTATCAGGCTATAGAAGATATGGAGCCATTCTCTTCTGCCGATACGTGTAAAATCATATACAAACATTCAGAGTATCTTATTATCTATTTAATAAGTTGTCGAGATACATTGCACGAGTTGTACGCAGTCCGATACGATGAAGAAACAGGGGTCTTTGATACAACACCTTTATTTATTGCAAGTAGGACATTTGAAGATGGTAATAGAGACATTAACGCAACAGATATATTCCATTTTGGTAATATTCTACACTTTATGTGGGATAATGACAAAGAGCCACAATGGTATTTGCGCACCGAAGGCCAGTATGTGTTATATCAGATAGACGATATACATTTCAGTATTACAGAAACACTCAAAACTAATGCACCACTGCCAGAAGAGATTGATTCTCCTAAAGGAATTGTATTATCTGGAGAGCCGACCTTACCAGGAGATGAAGAACGAACATTATACGACTATGTAGTCAAAGCCGTAGATTTAACTAACCATCAAACACTATTACGAACATTTGATAATGACGAAGCTTGGCGAGGCTCTATTTGTTATTTTCTTGCTGCACGTGCCGAGGATGGAGCAATACTTGCTCAATCGCCATTAAGAATACTGTCATCATCAAGCCCATTCGTTCATCAATATAGTTATACATATCTTAATGTGAATAATGCAATGCAAACCGATTTCTTTTGGGGTTCGCAAATTGCAGCAGGTCTTGGCGTATATAAAGATGGCAGTAGATTGTACGGTGGCATAAATGTCGGTGGAGGATTCGACACTTTTGATAGTTTAAGCGAATATAACAAAATTAAAACGCTAAACGAGGGCACTTCGCCATCAACCGTATACATAAAGCCAACGGTATCATTTGACATAATCGATAGCCTGGGCGAGTTTTCTTCTAATATATTTGATGTTGCTCTGTACTGTACTCGCATTCACCCTCTGTTTACTGTCGATTCTATGAGCAGAGCACTGCCGGGATCTCCGACATTAAATAGCATAAACAATTATGTGTCTGCAACAAGTGCATACCAGGCAGAAGAATTGCCTACGGAACCATTCTTTTTGGCCGCAACACGAACTATTGCCGAGTTAAAAACTATTGCCTCTGGCAAAAGAGGAGAGTTCCTTTTAGATCGTTCAGTGTTGGAACACATCGAGTCTAAAGGCATATTGTTTGAAGCACAAAGCTCCGAGCACGATATGTCAAGTTCGAAGCGCAAGGAGATAAACAACTCTTTGCATATCTTTGGCGATATTACAACTCGTTTTCGAAAAGCGTATAACAACGAAAAGGAGATGGCTAAATTTCAAAAGCCTGCTAATTATACGCCAGACGATCAAGACGAGTGGCTAAACAAACCGCAGCTAAAATACATTGGCGCTTTGATTAAAGCTCAAGAAGATATATATCAATCTCCTTTAGCCGAACTCAATCTTGACAATGGTTCTCACCCTCTATTCTATCAGTGTGGTAGCATCATCTCATATCCAGATTATAGAGCATACGAGCTGAAATTTACAGAGGGTATTGAGTCTGATGCAGGTGGCGACAAGCCTTTGTTTGAGGCATCATACCAACTAAAGTCGGCTCCAGCCATCAATTACGCATATTATATTCCTCCTTATGGCGGAACTGAGACTGCTCCGAATGCAGGCTTAAAATACCCGATTATTTGGCCTTATACAGAAGCACAAGATGGCTCATACAATATGGATGGAGGCAAGACATCACTCATTACAAAAGGTAAGGTTTGGGCATCAAAAGATAACAACCCTACAGCCTATCCGTTTGAAAGGTCATATACTATAGGCTCGCCCGATAACGAGATTATTGCTATTAACTCTGCTGCTATCGAGATGTCAGATTCCAAGTTTGGCGAGTTCCCTGTATTTGCATTTACCAAAGAGGGTGTCTATGCTATGCAGAGTGGTAAAGAAACGCTTTATTCGGCGATTATTCCTATCAACTATGATGTGATTATCAATCCTCACACGCTTGCCGTAAATGGGGCTGTTTTGTACTTTACAGACAAAGGCTTGCACGCATTGTCTAACCAAGGCGCAGTCTTGCTCTCGGAGCCTATACACACGGCAGACAATCGCATTCCGGATTGGATGCGAACTTCCGAGATGATTTACCTTCCAGAGTGGAACGAGGTATTGTGTACCGACCTTGCTAACAACAAGGCCTATGTCTTCTCGCTCGACAATAAGGTGTGGAGCACTCGAGACATCCCAAGAGGATACATCCTCAACAACGACGAAATGGTAGTAGAAAACGAGTATAAGATTTACAACCTCCGCAACGAGGAAGAGACTATTACCAAACCAAAATCTTGTAAAGTTGTTACTCGACCTATCAAGCTTGGCTCTATGGAGCTTAAACGAGCCGAGACAATGATTGTGCGTTTCGAGTGTAGTTCGGAGCAGGACCTTAGAGTCAAGATTAAAGGCTCGATAAATGGTGAAACAAATGATGCTTCGTGGCAGACTCTACGCAATATTACAACAACCACAAACAAGGATATAGTAATTCGCAGAACACCATTCTCGGTCAAGTATCTAAGATTTACAATCGAAGGAGACTTCAACGATAACATTAGCATACTCGCTTTCGAGCTTGAATACTACAATCGTATGCGCCACCGTATGCGATAGCCATACAATAAGCAAGGCGACCTCAACAGGTCGCCTCGCTTATTAAAAATCTCCTTGCGCCACTTGCAAACAACGGTAGCCCAAATCCCGCCATTTGTCTACCATCGAGTCTCTATCCTCCAAGATAAAGGCGATGCGTGCTCTATCCTGCTCGGAGAGGTACATTTCAAGCAGTTCAGGCTTAACCTCCGTGTCGTGTCGATGATCTAACCCCTTGCGCATCAAAATACGAGGAAACGACAAATCCTCCAATACATACTTCTTAATCCACGCCTCGGTCTTCTCTCGCACACTATCACGCCTGCCTGTACAGAATACTATTGAATAACCCGACTTATGCAATGAGCGTACAAGCGTACACATCTCCTCGATAGGCTCGTCATCAAAGCAGTCATCATAGAACTTATCCCAATCGGGCGGTGTCTGCTGCAAGTACTGCAATCGCTCTCCAACTCTCGATATTGTTCCGTCAATATCGCAAATAACAATGTTCTTATTCATCTTTCTTTATATTAGGAAATTGAAACTATACTATCTGTCGCATCGCCCCAGTTAAGAACGAAGAGAAGGTACATACAAACTGCTCGTCTTGATTCAAATCATCTCTACCCATTACACTCAATATAATGTGCATCAACTCGTGATAGAATGTATTGGTCTTGGAACTATCTGATTGTATATGATCTCCTTCTACATTATTAAATGTTTCAGCAATACGGATAAAACCTCCACCCATACTGCTTTGTCCCAGGTTGTTATTATTACACTTTTTAGGGTACTGTATCTCTATATCATTACCTCCAACCTCTATTCTCCGAGGTAACTCTACGACTCTTACCATATCTTTTTACATTTTATCTACCGCCATATCTATAATGTTATCTATGCGGTAGTCGGTTAATTTTATACACTCTAATATCGAAGGTATGCGGTATATCGGCAACGCAGGGTGGAATAGATAACAAGGCGAAATCTTCTTGTTGTACTTCTCCACCAGACGACACAATGCCACCACGATATTGTATGCTCTCTCCGGAGCTTCAAGCAATACGGCTCCTTGCACCTTGCGATAGCACCAATCTGTACAATCGTTGTACTCTCGTGTTGCATTGGCCGATATTGTTGCAAGCATACGCCAGGAACGCTCATGAATACCACGCACAATCTCGCTCACCTGATTAACACGCCTCTTCACATCTTGGCGAAATAACCCTGCTGCCGTCAGTTCCTCTTCCAGGTCCAGCATTGCATAGTTTAGAGCTGCAATATAGTTAAGCATACGGATGGCATCTGCCGTATATTTCACATCTTCTGGGCGAGGTTTGTGTGGCTGCATATCACGCCAGGCCATACGCCTACATAACAGCAACTCCTGCTGTGTCTGTACTGCGCTCATCGGTTTCTCCTCCTTCTGCGCTTAATTTTGTTCTTGTGGCGTTGTCACCCATCACAACGAGGGTGCTTTTGCTTTTCAATCTTTGTCGGCTCCGAGGGCAAGAAAATGCGCCTCAACCACTCTTTAATTACTGCAATCATAACTATTTATCGTTTTTAGGTTTGTCTTGTTGATAAAATGTTTCGTCTGGGATACAAGGGTATTCTGCCCTCATACTCATTGTTGGTTCATCGTATAATAAAATTTGTCCCTGCTTCTTCGACTTATCGTATTCATCACACAACTGATAGAAGTCCCATAGGTCCTCTGCGGTTACCACATTCACCTCTATTGCGTGGTGTCCGTTGTTCTGTTCACCGTAGTAGTGCATACTCGGACCTTCGTAGAGTAGTGTGCTAATAATCTCTTTGTCTATGCCGGACAGCTCCGCCAACAACTCGATATAGTGCTGTTCCAGAAAACCACCATACGCCACAACAGGTGAGCCATCAAGCAAGTGCATCACCTATGGCCATAGCCTGGT
>JAFYQY010000062.1 GCA_017559685.1 Alistipes sp. | reverse complement strand
GACCTGCACGGCGAGCGTTCTTAGGGTTAAGACCCAGCTCTGCCGCCATAATACCTGCCAAGTTGGCAGTCTCACGTGCGTGCTGCAACAGGTTCTGACCGTATGACGAACGATACTTCATCTTACCGATAAGACGGATAAGCTCAGGGTGCAGACCGTGGATACCGAGGTCAATAGCCGTACGCTTACCTACCTCTACAATCTCCTCCTCGATCTGCTTCTTAACCTTGGCAACAACCTCCTCGATGCGGGCAGGGTGGATACGGCCGTCGGTTACGAGCTGGTGCAAAGCCAAACGAGCAATCTCACGACGCACAGGGTCGAAGCAGCTCAAGATGATAGCCTCAGGGGTATCATCAACGATAATCTCAACGCCTGTTGCAGCCTCGAGAGCACGGATGTTACGACCCTCACGACCGATGATGCGTCCCTTAACCTCGTCAGACTCGATGTTGAACACGGTAACTGCGTTCTCGATAGCGGTCTCGGTAGCCACACGCTGAATCGATGCAACTACGATACGCTTTGCCTCCTTGGTTGCGGTGAGCTTAGCCTCCTCGACTGTCTCGTTGATGTATGCCTGAGCCTCGCTCTTAGCCTCCTCCTTCATATTCTCGATGAGGATGTTCTTAGCCTCCTCCGAGCTGATGCCCGAAATCTGCTCCAAACGAGCGTTCTGCTCGCTCATAAGCTGTGCCAACTGCGCCTTGCGCTCCTCGAGAGACTGAATCTGGTTGTCCATCTTCTCCTTCAAGCGGTCGTTGTCGGCAATCTTACGCTCGAGGTCACGAGACTGATTCTGCAACTGATTCTCCAACTGCTTTGCACGCTGCTCGCTCTGGTTGAGCTTCTGGTTGCGCTCATTCACGTGGCGGTCGTGCTCACTCTTGAGCTGCATAAAGCGCTCCTTCGCCTGCAACTCCTTCTCCTTTTTAAGCATCTCGCCGTCCTGCTCTGCCTTGTCGATGATAGCCTTGGCACGGGATTTTACTCCGAAGTATGCTGCACCACCTCCGACAACAGCCGCAACGACTGCTACGATAGCGATAATAGTAATTTCCATAGTTTTATTTTCTTCTCTTTAATAGTTAAAAATGTGTTGTCTCTTTTCTGTAAGTTGTATAAATAAAAAAAACGCATAGAAAATCCTTTATTCTATTGACGAATACCGTGAAATCGTCATTGATGAGGCTCTCCTAAAATCGCAATCTTCCACCGGTGCCAAAGCACTCACCCTTGCGGGCTACAAGGCCTGATTTTGAGAACAGAGTACACCCCAATATAAAAAGTGTTCAGTTTCGCAATATAAGGATTTTTCTATGCGGGATATTTCATATAAAGAACCAGCGTTGCCTTTGCCGTGGCAACAACGGTTGAGAACTACTTCTCGAGGTGCTTTGTAAGGCGCTCTGCCAACTCCGAGAGAGCCTTCAAGTCTCCCTCCTCGATATTGTTCTTGCTCTTCATTTGGATCTTCGAAATCATCAGGTCTACCGCCACGATAGCGAGATAGTCCTGCATACTGAAACCATCTACACGAGCCTGCTGAGCCATTGCCAAAAGGTTGTTCAAGTCACGTACAGCCAAACGATAGATCTCCTCGTTGCGTGCATCTATCGTCATAGGGTAGCGCTTACCAGCAATATCCAACTTTATGTTCAGAAGTTTCTCGCTCATATCCAAAAAATCACTCTCTTATATTCGATTTGAGACCATTGCGATACACGCATCAACCTCCCGCAATAAACGGTTGATGTGTGCTCGTGCTGCAGCCTTGTTCGACACACTACCCGCAATAGCGGCGTGCAACGAAGCCTTCTCCGCTTGGCCCTTAGCCTCACGAAGTTGCTCCTGCAATGTGCGAATTGTGGCACTCTGTTCGCTGCTCTTCTCACGAAGCTGAGCAAGCTCCTCCTTTGCACTCTCGTGCAACTTCATAAGGCGCTCCACATCGGCAGCCAAAGTAGCTATAATATTCTTGTCAGTCATCTCTTAAAGCCAACTCAAATCAATATACCGCATCAAAGATACAAAATTTATTTTGAATATCAAAATATAATGAGATACGCCACCTCGTTTTTTTTGAGGTGGCGTATCGGTTAGGGATTTTGGGAATAGGGATGATTTCTACTATTTGTAGAGGAATCGCTTGATTGATTGTTTTGGTGTGTGAGCAAAACCCTCACGTACAACCTCGATCTTTGTAATCTGGCTGTATGATGGGAGAATCTCATTTGCCATACGGCGAGTCTGCTCCAACTCGGCGTTGATTGTTGCCTCATCGAGAGCCAAATCCTCGGCTGTGAGAGCCACCAAAGCCACGAGACGCTTCTCACGATCTACGATCAATGACTCTGCTACGTGTGGCAAGGTGTTGAGTACTGCCTCGATCTCCTCAGGGTAGATGTTCTGGCCATTTGCGCTGAGAATCATACACTTGCTACGACCTTTGATGAATACGTTGCCGTGCTTGTCGATGATACCGAGGTCGCCCGTACGCAAGTAGCCGTCAGCTGTGAAGGCAGCCTTTGTTGCCTCCTCGTTCTTGTAGTAACCGAGCATCACGTTCGGGCCCTTAGCCTGAATCTCGCCCACCTTCTTCTGTGGGTTCTCCGAGTCGATACGCAAGTCCAAACCGCCGATTGGGCGACCGCACGAACCCGCCTTGAAAGTATCCCACGGAGCATACGAGAGCAATGGAGCGCACTCGGTCATACCATAACCTACGGTGTAAGGGAGCTTAACCTTGCGCATACCCTTCTCGATTGAAGGATTGAGCGCAGCACCACCGAGGATAATAGAACGGAGGTTGCCACCAAAGGTGGTAAGCAACTGCTTGCGAACCTTACCGTAGATAACCTTGTTCAAACCAGGGGTGTTGGTGAGCACCTTCATAAGTGGCTTGCCGAGTACAGGCAAAATCTTACCCTTGAAAATCTTCTCGAGCACGAGAGGTACGGTAATAAGCAAATATGGCTTAACCTCTGCCAAAGCCTGCATCAACAAAGTTGGTGTAGGAGTCTTGCCGAGGAAGTATACGTGACCACCACCGCAAACAGGGTAGATGAACTCGAACGCCATACCGTACATATGAGCCAACGGCAACATCGAGATAATCTTGTCACCCTCGAAGATTGGAATCTTGTCGAGTGCGAAGTCTACGTTTGTCGAGATATTGCGTGATGTGAGCATTACGCCCTTTGGCTGCGAAGTAGTTCCCGATGTGTAGTTGATGATTGCGAGGTCGTCGAGCTCGAGGGTGCCGTAGTTTACAATCTCGTGGCGCATCTCCTTTGGATATACCGCAGGTATCTCAGCCAACTTTGCCTCGATTTCGCTCTGCTTCTCAGCATCCTTCAAGTAGAGAATAGAGTAGTTCTCCAAGTTGATGGCGATGCGCAACTGCGGCATCTTCTCAACCTCCATCTCGTCCCAAATCTTTGGCTCGGTAAAGAGTACAACGCTATCCGAGTGAGCGGTAAGGTTTGTGATTGCCTCAGGTGTGAAGTCGCAAAGGATAGGCACAGCTACAGCACGATAAGTAGTTGTAGCGAGGAATGCCATAGCCCAGCGAGAGCTATTCTTTGCAGCGAGAGCGACTTTGTCGCCAGTCTGCACGTCAAGTACTTTGTAAATAGTGTGCAAGCGAGCAATCTCGGTTGCGAAGTTTGCAAAGGTGAAATTCTCTCCTCTGTAGTCCGACAACGCCTCGGTATCCCACTTGGCAATCATCGACTCCTGCAAACGACTAAGGTAATGTTTCATTGTTTTTTATCTATTTGAGTATGTTTCGATGGTGCAAATATCGGCATCAATATTCAAACAGAAAAATATAAGGTATAGCAGAGGCTGTTTAGGGGTGAAATTCCTATAGGG
>JAFYQY010000061.1 GCA_017559685.1 Alistipes sp. | reverse complement strand
AGATAAGGCTCTTGAACAGCAGTTTGGGGAAGAGGTCTTAGACAAAGCAAATCTCAAATATGGACAAACAGGGCAACAAGCTTACAAAAAACTTGAATTAGCACTTGGCTCTGACAAGGCTGTTTCCGAGTTTTTGCATAATCTTGGTTTTGTAGGTGTCGAGTATCCTGCGCAGTACACTACCGGTGGTCGTGCCGATGGTGCGAAGAACTATGTGATCTTCAATGCTGACGATGTGAAGATTGTGGACCATATCCAATACTTGAAGACTCCTCAGGGTGTTGTCTATGGTTTTACTATTGGCGATACATCTTATATCGATATTGACGAGTTAAATCCTGAAACACCAGTACACGAGTACACCGAGTGGTGGAGTAAGATTGTTGCCAAGAACAACCCTAAATTGTGGGCACGAGGTAAGGAGTTGCTTAAAGAGACAGATACTTGGAAAGAGGTAAATGAGGATCCAAATTACAAAGACCTTAGCGAGGATTTAAAAGCTTCGGAAACACTCTCTCGTATTGCAGCAAAAGAAGCCGGCAAGAAGATGTCGGAGGTGTCGGACAATAAGTCGCTTATCGCAAAACTCCGTGCTTGGATACGCAAGTTCTGGGGCGATATTAAGGCGACATTTGCAAAATGGAGCAAGAAAGATTTGCAGAACTTGACTGTTAATCAGTTCTCGCATATGCCGTTGCGTGATTTGTTCGAGGGTGTAGATTTGCGTAAATATCGTGAAAGTAAATTGCAAGAGGCACAGGAAAATTCTCTTGTCGGTATTCACAACATCTCGCAGGAGAAGTTGCAGAAGGCATTGAAGCAGGGCGGACTTGCTAACCCTTCGGCTGCGGTGATTGATATTGCAAAGCAAAACCACGAGGGCTATGGCGAGTATTCGCTGATATTGCCAAAGGCTTTGGTGGAAACAGCGAGTGGTAGAAACTTAGGAACCTTCACAGGTGATGCTTGGACTCCAACATATCCGAGTATTATTCGCCAGCTTGATAGTAAGGGTTGGGAAACTTTGCGAAACAGAATTGCGACAACTATAGGCGATAAAAAGGAGTTGTTATCCGACATCTATAATGGTGTGCGTGAGCACCTCGAGGAGAATCGTTCTCCAAGAATGGAGTATGTGTTCTTAAAGGAGAAGGGCATAGAACCAGAGTTGAAGTATGAAGGAGCTGATGGTTTCTTGAGTGTATCAAACCTTGAGGCAATATCCGGTATTAAGAATATCACATCGGGCCTAGAGGCGTATGAGCAATACAAAGCATTGAGTCGCGGTAATAAGTATGAGTTTAACCGTTGGGCATTGGCTAAAGGTAATACCGCAGAAAATGCGAAGATACGAGCAATGCTTAAGGAGGATCCGAGCCTAAAGGAGTCGCTTAAATTATACGATGATTTGAGTTTCTCGAAATTCGATAAGTTCGTAAATGATATATTAACCAAAGAGCGAAATGCAGGCAAAATAGATAAGCGTAATACACTCGATGCAGCAGCGCACTATGTTGATAAAAATGGGCTCCGAGAGGAGTTTGATGCATGGCTTGATTCTATTATAGACGAGTTGGGCGCAAAAGAGGTTTTCTTTGCTGGATACAATAGAAATGGAAACCGAATATACACGCCGAATACATTGGAAAATGTATCTCGTCATATGCGTTCTCAGGGTGTGCAAAATGCATATAATAATGGAGGTTTGTCAGCAACCAAAGCTACGCTTTTGGATAGATTGACAACATTAAGCGATATCCGAAAAAATAAAGAGCGACTTCAAACAACAGATACATACAATAGTGTGTATGATAAATTGAGCAATAGACTGTTCAATATCATATCTTCAATAGCGGATATGCAGGTGATATCGAGCAACCGTTTTATGAATATAGATTATGCAGAACAACGATTGCAAGATGCGTTAGCAAAGAAGGATCCGATTGCGCATTTGAATAAGGAGTATGGCTATGATATTGCAAAAGATAGCGACCTTGCCAAAGAGATAAAGTCATTCATTGGCGATGTCCGTAAAATGCCTGCTAAGTACTTCGAAACCAAGTTTGAGCGACCTGTAATGTTCAATGAGTTCGCAGCGGTGGTGGCTCCCGATACTATGCCTGAGACAATGGAGAAACAGTTGCGTGATGCAGGCTTGGCAATCTACAAATATAACCCAGATGTTGAGGATTCACGCAGAAAGGCAACTTTGGCGGCAACCGCATCGGAGGATATTCGTTTTATGATTCTTGGCGAGAAGGGTGCCGCTGAACTTGACCGAGTTGAGGAGGCAACCACTCGTATTGACAATCTTGCGGTAGCAAGAGAGATGGAGAAAGGTTATGAAGATGCTTTGGCTATTCGTCTCGCTACCGGCTGGGAGCGTGGTGCTGATGGCAAGTGGCGTTATGAAATACCAGATTTTGATAGTCCATTAGCCCATAAGATACCTACAGTTAAGGAGGCAGCCACCCGAGCAGATAAGGCAACAAAGGCGTTCTATGACTATCGGCGCAATCACAAAGGTTCCCTCTCTGGCAACCCCGAATATGATGAGATGTATCGCAAAATGAGACGAGCTGACGTTGTATTAGACATTGCAAAGTTGGAGCACGAGTTACGAAAGGCTCCTGCTGCGATTAAGTCGTTTGCATTGGAAGATATTGTCTGGGGCGAAGGCATTGAAATGCTGTTAGAAAAATACTCCAACAACCCTTATAGCCCCTTTAGAAACATAAGGGTTGAAATCTCTCCAGTTGAAGCTTATCCAAACGGTTTGCGAGGCTCCTACAACCCTTATAGTAAGGTTATTGAGATCAATGTTGTTCCTAATGGTTGGGCTGTGGCATACAGCACCTTGCTTCACGAGCTACAACACGCAATACAGTATATCGAGGGCTTTGCCCAGGGTGCATCTGAGGGGGTGTATGCTATTCGTTTTGACAAGATGATTGATGCGATAAATGATGCAACAGATGGGCTGTTGCTTGAGAACGGCAGAACGATAGCCAGCGGTACGGAGTTGCGACAAGGTTTGATGGATATTTCTAAGTTGGCCTGGATCGACAAGAAACTTTTGGTGAAGTTAAACGATGTAGCTACTAAATATGGCTATAAAGATATATGGCAATTAACAGAAGACATACAAACACCATTTGAAAAGTATAGGGCAACCAAAGGTGAAGTAGAGGCGAGAAGTGTGCAAAATCGTATGGGTATGACCCCTGAGGAGCGCAGAGCGACATTGCTTGAGGCAACAGAGGCTAAGGATATAGCTCGTAAAGACCAGGTGATGTTTGAGCAGGTGTATGCCGAGTATGACACAATCACATCTGGTAATGTTAATGCTTCGGTTAGCTATGAGGCTTCGGAGCCTGTTGAGGCTCCAACTCGCAAGCCTCGTAAGAGCAAGGAGGAGAAGTTATCCGAAAAGGTTGAGGAATTGAAGGTTCGCTTGAATGACAAGAAAAAGTCGTTGGATAATACTTTGACCGATATTTACACCTTCTTGACCTCTACCGATGTGGCAAGCACTATGGGTGAGGGCGTTGGTAAGGCTCAATATCGTAAGGTTATCAAGAATAGCATTGAGGCGATTAAGAAAGCGTACAGCGTAACTGATTCAGCCGAGAAGCGTAAGATTGTCGATAAGTATTTGACAGATATTGACGACAGTCTTTCGCAGTTGCTCTCTCGCCAACGCTTGAATGAGGTAACAGATATTCTCGATACAGCTATTTACGGTTATACCGCACAAGGTATCCGCACCGGTAAGCGTATTGACGAGCATACACGAGAGATATTCGACATCTTGCGTAATGCTATCGGTGAGCTTGTTGAGGAGGAGCGTACTGATGATGGTCGTAGAAAGCCTGTACGCTACCGCTTGAAGAATCGTACCGAAGATGGCGACATTACATCTTCGTTCCGCTTGCGCACATCGGGTGATAATGAATCGGTGATTCAGCGTTTGCGCAGAGAGGCTGACGAAATGATTGACAATGCGGAGAAACTGACAACAGAGATTACTCGCAAGGCAGTACAACTCGAATACACTGCTAATATTCTTGAACGATACGATAACACCCTTGTATTGAACGAGGCTATTGGACAATCAACCGAGGAGATAAATCGCATTAACGGAGAGATTGAGCGTGTTCGCCAAGAACTTCGTGCGGCACCAGCGGGCTCGGAGCAACGAAAGAACTTGCAGTCGGTATTAGACGAGTATAAGCGCAACCTTACAGCCGAGCAGCAGAATCGTGCCAACCTTCGTCATCGCTACGCAGCGCAGTTGAAGGTCTTTACGACAACTTTGGAGCAATTAGATGATAAGGGTGCAGCAGAGTTTGCACGAGAGGAACTCGCAAAGGCAGAGGAGCGTGTAAAGTGGCGCAAAGGTGTCTATGACTTTGTAAAGAATCCTGAGGCTCCGGTACTGCCTGTTGAGGGTAAGAGCCGCAAGGGTGAGAAGCAAAAGATAAATTGGAAAGGTTTGAATACTCGTGCCAAGATTAACGAGAGTGTATTTATGGCAACCTTTGATGAGATGAGCCGAGATATAGACATCAACTCTATACCGGGACAATGGAACCGTAGTGGCTGGTATTACCAGTTTATGCTTGCACCGGGTGGATATATGGAGCGTACAGATTGGCGATATAAGACCGAGAAATCATTGCTCAAGGAGTTGGATGATGCTGTTGTTCGTTTTGTTGGCAAGAGCAAGTTCTGGGATAAATTCAAGGCTGTGTCAGGCAATCCTTTGAATGTGTTAGCGACCGCTGCGCAAGAGAAGTCAGGACTTTCTATTCAGCGAATGGCAGTTAATACCAATAAGTATGGTAAAGTTATTGGAGGCTATCAGGAGAACATACCTCTTACTATTGGTAATATCCTCTATATGCGTAACGCTATTCGTCAGCCAAATGGTATGGCAGGATATACAAGTTGGGGCTTCTCCGAGACTTGGATGCAGAATGTAGCAAACTATGCCGAGACTCACTATCCAGAGTACTGCAAGTTCTTTGATTGGGTTGTAGGCGACTTCTTGCCTAAGTTGTACGATATGCAAGATGCTATTTACTTCAAGAAGTTTGGCACACATCTTCCAAAGACAGCGTTCTACTTCCCATTTGTGCGTGATAAGCGCATGGTGGGCAAGATTGCCGAGGTTGGTGAAGGTGAGGTATCATTGCCATCATCTGTAACAGGCAATATAGTAGAGCGTGTAAAGACTTCGGCAAAGATGGATTTGACTGCCGATGCATTCAAGGTGTTGCAAGACCACATGCAAGAGACTCTTAATTGGTGTGCGTATTCAGAGCTTACCGACAAGTTTAACAGCGTAGCAACATCTCACGCATTTAACAACATATTGAAGGCGCAGGGTGTATCACCTCAGAAATTAAAAGAGGTATATGAGATCGCTGTTGGCCAGGGCAAGATTAACTCTACCGAGAATACTGGTGCTGTTAAATTATTGAATGCAGCATCAAAGGGTATTGTTGCAGGTAATATTGTAGCCAACCTTAATGCGGCCGCAAAACAGATTGTGTCGGGAACAGCAACGCTTGGTTATACTGCTAATCCTAAGATAATTCCTATCTGGGCAAAGAACTTCTTTGTACCTTCGGCAATACACGCAGGAGTAGCGAAGATTGTTCAGCAGATTAAGGGTGGAGAGATTAACCCTGTTGAGGTTATAAATTGGAAGGTGGTTGGTAATAACTGGAAGTGGGCTATCGAGAATATACCAACTCTCAGAGAGCGTTGGGAAGGCCGTGATGTAGGCTTTGAGGTGTTAAAGTCGCACAGTTGGGAGACTTGGGATAAAGTTACCTCAATGCTTACAAGCATTGGTTTATCGCCTAATGCCTTTGTTGATATGATGACTTGCTCGAATTGCGCCAGAACAGTATATGAGTATGAATATCCTCGTCTGTTAGAACGAGGCCGTAGTAAGGAAGAGGCACATCGTGAGGCGTGTGTTAAGGCTGCAGTATTTGTGAATGAGACACAGCAGTCGAGTCTTGATGGATTTATATCGTCATTCCAATCAGGTGGTGGCGTTCAACGATTGCTGGGTGTTG
The DNA here is from genome assembly GCA_017559685.1 of Alistipes sp. Next base: position 13,261 of record JAFYQY010000061.1, on the reverse strand, counting down.
GCCTTGGCGCTTATCAGAACTCCTCTATGGCATTTGCTCGAAACGAGCGTTTCTCGGCAACAAATATGCTTCGAATGTTGAAACCTACGACAAAGAAGGATATGATTGCTCGCCAAGTTGAGGCATACAAGGCGGATGGTATTGAGGATAAGAAGGCATACGAATTAGCAAAAAGCGACTTTAATGAGTCGTATGGCTCACAGGCTTCAAGTTTTATACACAATGCTATCTTGAACAACTACTTCTGGGCGATTGCAGGTGCTGCGCTTACACCATTACTTAGTGCAGGTATTGCGGCTCTATTTAACGACAAAGACGAGTGGGAAAAGGTGTGGAAGAATGAAAAATTCCGACAGGAACTTGCTACCGCAGTGTCGGCAGAAACTATGGTATGGCAGACTCCTATGCTTTATAACGCCCCAATAACAAAGCAGTTGCTGACTTACTCTAAGAATGCAGCCGATGGCAAGACTTGGGGCGGTATATTCGAGTCTCCTGCATCAGCCGATGCACAAGACCTCATTGATGCTATGTTCCAGCAGTGGGTAGGTGTGAAGAACAACATCACAGGCGACCGTGAAACAAAGGAGGCCAAGAGTTGGGATCGTTCTGCTGAGTGGTTAGTTGTCAATGCTCTTATTAAGGCAGGACTTGGCGTAAATCCTAACCTTGTAGTCCGTATGTCGGAAGGAGTGATGGGCATGATTGAAGATGGCGAGGTAAATGCAGAAGATGTAATGGCTGTACTTTCATCACCTCGTGGACTTACTCGTGCAATAGCTGGTGAGCCTCGTGCAGGAGAGAACAAGCAAGATTATTTGGATAGAATGTCTTACATATATCGTCTGGTAAATGCTGGTAGTGGAAAGTATGACAAGAAGTTTGTTACTGAGCGCACCAAAGAGTATATCGATAATAAAGACAACGAATTGTACAGAGATTTAGGCATTGCTCCTCGTGATGTTCGTGTCTTGGAACAGCGCATTAAGGCTATTCGCAAGCGGTTGCTATTCTTTGATAAGAGCGATGAGGGTGTTGCGGAGTTTAGGGCATTGCCAGAGGCTGAACGCAAAAAGCAGATAGAGATAGCAAAGCGATATGATAAGATAACAAAACTCACAAAGGAGATGTATCAGGGTATATTGCCATTTGATGAAGCAGGAGTATCGAAGCGCAAGCAGGAGTTGCAGAAACGCCACGATATGATGCGAGAGGTATATGATATGTGGATTGAGTATAACAACAAATAATGACCAATATGGAACAAATAGATGTAACAAAATTGGGCTTGCGCTACCGAAAGCCACAGCGCAAGCCTTCGGGCTTGAAGTCGGCCATAAAGCGAGATGCTGTTAAGGAAAAGCACAATATGGACTTACTATGGGCATGTCATAATGATTGGCTACAACTTGCCGATAAGCGCAGAGAGCATCTCCGCTTTATGAAGTATTATGGAGGTGATCAGTGGAGCGACCTTGTTGCAGACCCTGACAATAAAGGCAAGAAGATTACAGAGCGTGAGTTAATCTCTCGTTCCGGTATTACGCCTATTACGCACAATATCTTGCAGCAGTATATTCGCAATGTGTGCGGTCAGCTCCTAACAAATAACTACAAGACCATTATCAACGCTCGTAGAGAGGAGGATGCACAGGCGGCCGAGATGCTTACTAATGCGGTGCAGGCGTGTCTTGACATCAACGAAAACTCGACCCTTGATATCAATGTTATTATAGCATTGCACACTATTGGTACCGTAGCGGCAAAGGTTACCTATGGACCTTGGGATGAACGCAAAGAAAAAGATGGTCATATCAACTATGTAAATGAGCAGCGTTTTGCGTGGAATCAGGATGTTGAGGATCCTCGACTCTTCGATATTAGGCGTATTACGGAGTTGCACTCCTATACAATGAATGAGTTGATTTCTAACTTTGCGCAGACGAAAGAGGATGAGCGAATTATTCGCAACCTTGCCTTTACCCTTTCGCAAACAGATACTGACCGCTTGGAGAATATCAACAATACGGCAAAGACCGTGCTTGGCAGTATGGACTTTTGGAGCAATGCTCTTGAAGTTAATAAGTATCGAGTAATTGAGGTGTGGTATCGTTGTGGTCGTTGGGTATTGTGGACTAACGATAGAGCTTCGTTTGCTCGACCAAAGGAGTATGTAGACAATATCGAGGCAGTAAAGCAGAAGGTTGAGGTAGAGAATAGACGAAGAGTTTTGCAGGGTACCGCAGCAGGTATTGATGTTGAGGATATTCCTTTAATTGAGATGGAGGAGCGATACGAGCACTATTGGAACTGTAAGTTCTTGACACCGCAGGGCGTATGTCTGAAAGAGATGGAGTCGCCATACGAGCACGGCTCTCACCCATATATCTTTGCTACGATGCCTATCATTGACGGAGAGGCAAAGCCGTTGTTCTCGGACCTTATAGATATGCAGCGCAACATCAATCGCCAGCGCACAATGCTTGATATGCTTATTGCATCGAGTGCAAAGAATACTCTATTTATTCCGGAAGATGCGTTAGACGGTAACACTTTGGAGGAGTATGCTGAGGAGATAATGAAGATTAACGGTATTATCAAGTTTAAGCCTAAACCGGGTGTACCTATGCCACAATTCTTACAGCGTAATGCTATTAACATCGGCATCTTCGATGTACTGAACTTTGATATGCAGCAGATACAGCAGATTAGTGGCTTGTCGGGAGCTATTCAGGGTCAGGTGGCAAAGTCTTCTACTCCTGCATCCTTGTATGCACAGCAGGCGCAAAATACTATGCTGAATTTTGTGCTGTTGTTTAACCGCTTTAACGACTACGCATTGAAGCGTGATAGGAAGTTATTGCAGACTTTAGTGCAGTACTACACTATTAAGCGATACCTTGCGACATCGGGTAAGAACTACGGACAGACAGCATCGGAGTATATACCGGAGAAGGCTCGTGCTATCATCGATAGCGTATCGTTTGTTCCTTCGCAGGGTATGGATACGCCAGTGTTCCGCATGCAAATCAATGACTATCTTAAGGATATGTTGATGGGCGGATTGATACCTCTTGAGACCTTCTTGCAGCATACTACATTACCATTCGGTAAGCAGATATTGTCGGAGTTGCAGTCATTGAAGGAGCAACAGGCGCAAGGTGGTGCACCGAATATGCAGACCGTGAATAACATTCATCAGTTGGCACAGGAGCAGTCCAGCCCTCGTGCTTTGGGAATGATACAACAAATGATGGGTAATAACTTCAAGGAGGAGTTGTTGCCAGTGGCATAGTATAGTTATAACTAAACAAACAACTCGTGGCTTCCACGAGTTGTTTGTTTACATCCATTTCTCTTTTATAATCTCTTGGGTTGTTTTTGTATTTCTATCTTCTTCTAAGATTTCTTCGAAAGTCTTTGGAAAGTTTAGTACGTGTATCAATGCACTCTTTTTGCCAAACGCTTTCTCAAAATCTATTGGGCCTATTTCTTTATTCCACTCTTCCTCGTTAAACACCCTGTTGTGAAGCAGCCGAATTGGGTGCTTTGTGTGGGGAATATCAGCGTTAGTGTAGTTGGTTATTTCTCCATTTATTAGAATAACCTGCTTGTCTTTTTGGTCGTATGTCATAATAATGTTAGTTACATCTATATAAAAGCTCCCTCTTTAGCCAACTGTATGGCGGTTTGCATACCACATATTTTTTTTGTTTTAGCAAATCTAAATGAATCAAATCCTTTTATCATAGGTTGGGTTGCATAGCTATCGTAATAGAGGTGTGCATCGTATATTTTGGCTCTCCAACCAGATTGTACTCTGCGGTGCCACTCGATTGCATCTTGACCACAAGCAAAACGCTTAGTAATTTCAAAGTAGCCAAATAACATTGCCTTACCATAGTGGTAGAACTTCTGTGCAGCACGGTTACTATTCTTCTCCGCTTTGCTGCTAACTTTTCCGTTTTGTCGCATATTCCTAAAAAGTTAGTGTATATAAAAGGGCGTACCCCATTGTTTTTGCGACAAAACGATACCTGTAAATACAGATAAGGAGGGATACGCCTTTATTGTGCGTAATAAATATGTCTTTAGATACTACAAGTATCATTTTGTCGCACTACAAAAGTACAAACAATTTTTGAATTTGCAAAGATTGTTACAAAAAAATGTTAAATCGAATTGTTATGAATGTTTCGATTTCATTCTATTCTGATGTCAAAATAGCCAAAAGCAGTCATCACATATTGAATTGAAACAATTTATTGTTTCAAAAATCGTAACATTGCATAACGCAAAATCGTAACAAAAATAGATTATTGCATATCATCTTTGCTTTCGTTTTTCTTTTTAAGCATTATGATTTCTGATGCTACAATATTCGTATAAGTTTGCTCTATATTGTTGCTTTTGTAGGTGCGATAAGATATTTCTCCTTCAAGATATATCTTGTCTCCTTTTTTAATACTTCTTTCAACATACTCTGCGAGCTTATCCCAACATACAATGCTATGCCATACAGGGGTTGGCTCTATCTCTTGATTATCTTTTCTGGTCCATTTGGTTGTTGCAAGTCGAAACCTGGCAGTTTTGCGGCCGAGATTGAGGGCTTGAACATCGGGGTCGGCTCCGATATGGCCGATCAGTTGTACTTTGTTTAATGACATAATGATTTAGTTTTTAGTTATACATTATTAAATATGTGCGTGTGTACGTACGGTAATGCGCCCATTGTTGCGCTCGTATACTTCGTGCTCCTTAGGCATATCCCATTTAGATGACACATAGAGACCAATGCCATACGACATATAAATATCATCGTGTTCGCCATCTACAGCTCCGTAGGTATCTCGCTTCTCCTTCTGCTCAAACCAGGCACATTCATCAAGCAAGCGTTCATCACGAACAATAACCTGCTTATCACGCAATAGATGTTGCATGTGCGATACAATAGCCATCTTTTGCGATCTTCCAGTGTACCAACCGTAGTGTGGAGCAAGGCCTTCTCGAACCTTAGTAGGGTCGTCTCGGTAGTATATATTTTCGTAGTATTCTACGATGGCATCGAGAATAGTAAATGTGTGGTCGCCCTCCGAGCCTTTGGTGTCGAGGGAGTTGAACTCGACTACAAGCAGTGCATCGTTGAAGAACTTGGCAAGCTGCACGGCTCTCCAAACTGCAAGGTCTTGGTCGAGATGGAAACGCCAGGTGCCAATACACTCCTCCACTCCACCAAACATAAGCGGATAGCGGTCAATAACAGATATAACGGTCCAGTCGGCATCATCACTGCGACCTCCGATATCCATTGTTACTATATATCTATTACTTACATTGCGTTCCTTATCCGGCATCGCCCAGAGGAAGAGGTCGCCATTATCGTCAGGAACAAAGCGGAGCGAGGAGTCGATAGCCTCCCTGCCATACTGCATTGTGGCGAGGAGAGTGCCGGTATATTTTGGAGCAGAACAGCCTGCACGGAGGAAGTCTATGTCGGCTGCGTTATGGACATAGCGACCTGTTGTGGAGAATGCCTCCTGTGGTGTCGATGGGAACTCCTGTTTCATACGGAACTCGTTTGGCATTTCCGACAACTTTTCTCGATACCAGTTGAGACCCTCGAGCGTTGCTCCAAGATGCCACCTATCCCACTCCTCTGGCGACAGTGTGCTAATAAACGCAATCTTGTCCCCCTCGCTAACAAACGCCTTCCAGTAAATAGGTATTTCAAACCACGCCACAAAGATTGGCTTAAATGCGCTCTTACCCTGTTCTGCCGCTTTCCACGTTCTATAGAAATAGTTTCCAATACCTTTGGCGGTAGACTCGAGAATAATGGCTGTAAATGGAATGTTCGGAACAGAAGCGATAATAGACTGTGCGAGATCATCTCCCTTAATTGCAGGGTTATCTTGCCACAAACCAACCTCTGACAGGTGAGCCAACTTAATATCTGATGAACGCAACGACTCTGGGTTCTTGATACACGCAATCGCAATAGTACAACCTCGTGAAGGGACTATCTTTTTATTTGGCGAGCCTTCAAAAGAACGCAACTGCACATTGCATATATCTTTCGGATGGCGCTCGGCCATAAGTGCATACATCTTTCGGATAGTGCGTGAAGCATCTTGTTCGTGCGTGGCAATAACCGAGTTCCAATTCACTCTATGGAACAGCTGTATCCAAGCCTCCCATTGATCAATAAGTGTAGAACCTCCATATTGTCGAGCTTTCAAAAGTATTGCTCGAACAGGAATGTTGGCGAATAGGTCGCTGTTGATGATACCAAGAATTTTAAGTTGCGGTTTATTAAGCGTAAATCGTATTTCCTGCCCCGACAATTTATCCATAATAGTCGAGCAGGTAGCAGCCCAATATTCGAAATCAAATGTAATGCGTTGGAGATTAAACCAATCGAGCAGCTGGCCGAAGTGAACGCCTAACATTTCGGCATAGTGGGCGAGTGTGCCACTTTTGATAATCTCTTGGATAACAGAGGTGTGCCATAGATATTTTGGAATGAAAACCTGCTGAGTAGGAGTTATGTCGAATGGCTCTCGAGGTAGTGGTGAGCCTTCGCCTGTAAGAGGATCGTAGTATGCAAAAAGTAGTCCGTTGCGCCTATCGTTCTCTTCAAGTATTCGCTTTAACTCCTCTGCGGTCATTTGCGCCTACCCTTGATAAAACTATTGATAATGCGAACAATGGTGTAGGGTTGTAATCCGATAAGTGGGTCTTGTGATAAAACCTCAGCGTAGTATGATACAGAAAGAAACCTTGCTTCGGTAGGACTATCCTCCTTTTTTTTTCTTTGCAACTCTTGATAACGCCTGAAAATCTCCTTGTGTAGATTTATCGCCCTGTTGGAGCGAGGATTTGCCTTTTCATAGCCATTCATATTTCTTCGATGTGATTTTTATCACATTCACTGCAAAGTTATATGTAAATAATTAAATAAGCAAATAAATGTAAGGATATACCTTTGCTATTGTAGAAAATTCATTTTACTATGGCAAAGGAAAACAAAACAAAAACAGAGCAGCCGGAGAGCATTACAGAGATTATCGTTGCAGCTCCGGAGCAGGAAACAGCGCCTACTGAGACCCCTGTTGAGGAGCCTGTAGATGCAGGTATGGTTGAAATGCCAGATGGCGGAGAACTCACTTTGGGCATTGATTCTTTGCGAGAGTTTGTGGCCGACAAGTTCGGCAAGCAGTTTGATACCGATGCGGAGCTGTATGCTTTCATCGAGGAGAAGTTGAATGAACTCTCGACAAGCGACAGTATGGTAGGCGATATTCTCGCTGAGTATCCAGAGTTGTATGCAATTATCCAGGACTTGTCGGAGGGAAAGCCTTTTGAGGTTGCTCTTGCGGCAAATGTCGATGTGGAGTCTCTCAAACCTTTGGAGGGCGAGGAGATGTATGCTGAGTATCAGGCAGCGCACGAAGCACGAAAAGATCGCAAGCGCAAATCTGACGAGTATCGAGAGACATTTAGCAAGAACGCAGAGGATAGCAAGCAGGTGATCTCTGATTTCTTCTCGGAGGTTGCATTTGACGAGGAGCAGGGAGTGGCGTTTGCCAACAAGATCGACAAGATGATTGCCGATTATGTCAATGGTGTGGTAACACGAGAATTTCTCGATGTGTTCTATCGTGCTATGAACTATGAGCAGGCAATGGAGTCGGCTCGTGAGGCAGGTGCTATCGATGCTAAGAATGCTCGTATCGATGCAGAGCGTGAGCGTGCAGAGGCGGAGACTGACGGACTCCCAACAGGTGGTAGCGCAGTAGGCGTAACGATGCCGGAGGAGATTGAGGAGGATGACATCTTCGGAGAGGTAAAGCGTAAGTCTCGCAAAAATTGGTAATCAACAATCCATTTAATCAAACATTTAATAATCAAAGAAGTATGAAAAAGACAATGAAGATTTTGTCGGGCTTGACTGTTGTGATTGCAGCAGTTGTAGCCGTATTGGGTGTTCTCGGTATCGTAGATATTGAGTCCGCATTGGGTGCAGGTGCTATGATGGCCGTTGCGCCTGTTGGCTTTGTCGGTGCAGATGCTGATTCTACTACTGTTGGTTCAGCTCCAACAGCAGGTGGCAAAGAGGTAACTACTGGCAAGAGTGGCCTATCGCCAGAGGATAAGCCTCAGATGAACAAAGCAACTGTATCGGAGAAGCTCTCAAAGATTGAGCCAAGCCGAACTCCTCTCGATACATTGTTGCGTAACATTGGTTCGGGTAAGACTAACTCTGATGTATTTGAGTTCTACTCGATTCACTCTCGTGGCTTGTCAGCAACAATTGGCTCGTCAGCAGATCCTACAGGTAATATCATCAAGATTACCTTGTCGGATGGTTGCCACTGTCTCTCGAAGGATGCGAATGTGTTTATCCCACAGTTGCAGGTTGAGGGTTCAGCTGTAAATACAGCAAACCCTATCGCAACAAACCCACTCCGACTCCACATCGTGGATATCAACTATGGTGCTGGTACCATTGATGTCGTTGTGACAAGCAAGGGTATTTCGGCTGCGACTGCAAAGGCAAAGCTTACCTCGGGTGTTGTGCTCCGCCGTATGGCTTCGGCCAAGGATCAGGAGGCTGCAATCAGCAACGACCCTATGGCAACTCCTGTAAAGGAAAAGAACTTCTGCCAGCGTAACCTCTGTACAATCTCGCAGAATGTCTACCAGGCATTGCAGGATAAGGAGGTAGAGTACGGTATCGCAGAGTTTAAGGAGCAGGCTCTCCTCGACTTCCGTGCCCAGGCTGAGTACGCAGCTCTCTTTGGCGAGGCTCCGGCTGATGATGGTGCTATCATCGACCCTAATACGCAGAAGCGTAAGCTCTTTATGCGTGGTCTCTTGTCGTTTGATATCCTGAAGTATATCCAGGGCGATGAGAGTGTTGAGGAGTACATCAACATCGCTATGCAGAAGGCCTTTGAGAACAACAACGGTTCGGAGAAGCGACTCTTGCTTTATGGCCCAGAGTTCGCTACTGCACTCGCCAACTCGGGTGTTTGGACTCGTCAGTTGGAGGCAGGCAAGACCGAGGTTAAGTGGGGTATCACCTGGAAGGTTATCGAGAGCAATTTCGGTACTTTGATGGCGATTATGCACCCAGGACTCGGTGTAGCAGGTTATGGCAAGGCTGCATTCTTGATTGACCCTGCAAACATTCGTCGTATCGAGCAGGTGCCACTCACAATGGAGAACCTCGACCTGAAGAAGGCCGGTATCCGCAACTCGGAGGATGTGCTCTTGGAGGAGGCATTCACCTTGGAGGTAACTAATCCGAAGACTCACGGATTCCTTTGCCTCAAATAATCATTGGGTGGGGAGAGCCGATAACTCTCCTCACTCCCTAATCATAAAACATATATAAGTATGTCAGCAACATTTGTAACAGGAGGTACACAATGCCTTACCACAACCATTAGACGAGATAATGGTCGTCTTGTAATCATAAATTTCGAGGCTCCGATATTGTTTGGCAATGTCGGTGTTGCTCGATATATCACTTCGGATAAGGAGGTTATCGAAAAGTTAAAGAAGCATAACAGCTTTGGCTCGTTGTTCTATTTACAAAGTGAAACCAACGACACTCCAGAGGAGATTACTGAGCAACCAAAGGTTGTCGATTACAGAGAACTCTGCAAGGATAAGGAGAATATCGTTGAGGAGTTGTCGGTAGTGGATTTGGCAACTGCGCAGAATTGGTGCCAGCGCACTCACGGTACTGTGTTCCGTGCTCGTAAGGCAGAGACTATTAAGCAGGAGGCTGCTGAGAAGTATAACACCATATTCCCTAACTTCAACTAAAACCTATGGCAACACGCACCCAAATCGTAGAAAAAGCCTATAAGTGCCTTGACGAAGTCTATCCTGATACTCCACTGTCGTCAGACATCGATGAGTTTCATATCGAGGACTTTGTTGATGATGCCATACGCTTTATTGGGCGTGTTGCTCCGGTTAGGGCATTAGGTGCAGGAATCTCGTTTGTGCCGAAACAAGAGGATAAGCCACAAGAGGGTGAAAATACCACCTCGCAAACTGATAACGACTCACATCTGCGAGTAAACCCTGTGCCACTTCCTTCGGGCTTTGTTCGTCTTATCGCTTTCCAAATGAGCGATTGGGCATTGCCTATTACCGATGCTCTCTACTCGGATAACCCTCGCTATCGTCAGCAAGCGGACCCTATTCTTATGGGAACACCTAAACGACCTGTCGTATTTATCTGCGATGGCGGTTCAAACTTAGAGTATTACAGCAGTACCGGGACTATCAAAAAAGCACAAGCCTTTGTCGTATCAAGTACCGAAAATTACCCAGAGCAGTTGAGTAGTGTTATTGCGTGGAAGACCGCAGAACTTGTCTTGTCGGCAATGAATGATGCACAGGGCTTGCAGTTCGCACAAAATCAAATTCAGCAACAATTACAAGCGTTATGATACATTTTGTAGAGATACTTAATAACGAGGTGTTTGGCGCAGTTGAGCGTGAAACAGCGCAGAACTTTCGAGCATTTCGAGCATCTGCGACACAACAGGGAGGTAGTATTGATACATCATTTGAGGATATGGTTGTAACAGCAGACGACTTCCCTGCTTTATTGGAGCAGTTGAAGGTGATTGTACCGGCAGTGTATCAAGATATTCGTGGATATGCGCCTGAATACTTTTTCTCTGATAAAGGCTTTGGATACGCTGTTGAGGCAAAGGATTGCAACGCAAGTGAACGCCTTGCGCCTCTATTTGAGAAAGTGGCGCAGTATATGTTGTTGTCCTGGTGGTACAATCTTCGTGTACCACAACTCGCACAGCAGTATTCGGTATCGGCAGCTGACACTGTGTCAGCTATTCGCTCGATTGTTATTCCAACTTTTGGTACACGAAAATTAAGATACATTTAGGCTATGATAGAGATATTGCAAGGAGAAACATTGACATTCGCCTTACAGCGCAAGAGTGGCGATGGCGAGTTTGTAGACTATAAGGTGCGAGCTGCATTGCGACCTACAACATCTTCGTTCCGCAGGGATTGTGCTTGCGGTGATGCGGTGCTTTTGTGGGAGGATATAGAGTTGGAACAAGAGCAGGCGGTATGGACACTCACAACCGAGCAGAGCAAAAACCTCGCAGTCGGTAAGTATGCTATGGAGATAGCATTGCACAATATCTATAATGGCGAGGAAATTAAGGAGTCTACCACAAATGTCATAGAGGTTAAACAATCATACACACGATAGATATGGAATTAAATCTCAAGATTGGAAAGACAGGAATAAATACAACTCCAGAGGTTATCACCGAGGAGTACACCTTGAACTATGGCCATATCTTTCGTGGCACAAATGGCCGAGATGGAGTTGATGGCAAAAGCGCATACGATTATGCCAAAGAAGCAGGCTACGATAAAAGCGAGAGCGAGTTTGCGGCTGACTTGAGAGAGGTTGGCAATAAGGCGAGTCAAGAGGCCTTGATGTTTGTAGAAGGAGATGTTGCGGATTTGAAAGAACTTATCGTAGAAAAAGTCGATAAGGTTGAAGGCAAAGACCTATCCGACAACAACTACACCGATGCGGACAAGGCGTTGGTGCAGAAGATACCGAGCATTGAGAGCGAGCTGAATAATAAGGTTAATGTAGATAAACTCGCAGGGTATGTTGATAGAGGCGAATACGATGAGCATTTGTTCGAGATGGAGAAGGCTCTCGACACAAAGCAAGACAGCATCACCATTACTACCAAAGCCAATGGCAATATCGTGTTGCTCGGCAAGGAATTTATGCCTGCTACACCAAGCGGAGATCCAATGCACTATATGTATGAGGCTGTAGGTGCTGTATGGAATGCAACCACAGGCTTTTGGCAGATGTATGATATGGTCGATGTGACGAAAGAGGAAATGAAAAAGGCATTTCTTTTGGGCAGGTTCAACCCAAATGATGCGCAACCTCTGAATGCTTCGGTTGAACAGCATCCTGCGTGGGTGAGATTTAACATACCGAGAAATGGCTCTTTTGCATTATATACAAGTGGAGGCTCATCATTTGCTCAAAGCAACAAATGTCTTGAATTTATTAATCTTACCTTCACCAGCCAAATATCTACAAGTTGGCTGGTGGCTAATAGTCAGTTTGTAAATGCAGCAAATGCTTTCAACGGCTGCTCTAATTTGCGTAGAATCTGTGGACCGTTAGAAATGTCTCTTACGACCAATACAACCAATATGTTCGCAGGTTGCACCAAACTGACAACGGTAGATGTGAAAGCATTAAAACAATCTATATCCTTTGCTGATTCGCCTCTATTGTCAAAGGAGTCTATTTTGCTTATGATAGAAAACTCTAACGCAACAAGCGCAATCACTATCACATTGCACTCCACCGCTTACGCAATGGCTATGGCAGATGCGGACATTAAGTTGGCTCTAAACTCAAAGACATTAGTAAAACTTGCAAGCGCATAACAATATGAAGGAGATAGTAGCGATGGAGGTTTTCGGCACTCCGTATATGACACAAGCCGAAGAACTGCCTATCAATGAGCGAGGCTATTGGACTCGCATCGCAGGCGTGAATGCAAGCGCAGAAGGCTTGCGAGGTGCATCGGCAGAGGAGCGTGATGCGTTGCTAAAAGAGGTTGAAGAATTAAACGCAATTAACGAGTAGAGATATGAAGAATAAGATTGCAGAGTGGCTTGGCAAGTGGGGGTTCGTGATTATCCTCGGCATCATTGGCATCGGGTTGCTTTTTGCGCTCGGCTGTAGCATTTATACATCGATTACTAACCTTACCGTAGGTCTTATCGGCATCATCGCCAACGCAATGTGCTTGGCGGTAGTCGCAGGTTGGATTGGGGTAGAGATAAATAGAGGTGGCGAGTAAGTCTAACAAGAAAGACTCTCTCACTAAAAAAATGACAAATAAAAGAATGCAAGAAAGAAATATAATAAGCGGAGCGATGGCAACAGTTATCTCGCCACTTGTAGAGTTTTATTATGCTCTACTACCTTGGTTGATACTGGCATTTGTGTTAATCATTGCTGACACTCGATTCGGAGTAGAAGCAAGTATCAAAAGAGGGGAACAGTTCCGCCCATCACGAATGATGCGCAGAATGATTAACAAGTTTGTTGATTACATTTGCTGGATAACTCTTGCAGGTGTGATTGGCAATACATTTGGTACAGTTCTCGGCATTCCTATCCTTTCAGCAATCATTTTGCTTGTTGTGT
>JAFYQY010000060.1 GCA_017559685.1 Alistipes sp. | reverse complement strand
CGGGAATATCTTCGGTAATACCCACTTCGCGAAGTGTCACAAGCTCAAAGCCCTCACCAAGCACTGCACTAACCTCCGAAAGTTTGTGGGCATTGTTGGTTGCAAATACAATCTTCATAGCCTATTCCACGATGATGATTCGCTCTGGACCCTCATACTGAGGCAGTGGCTTTGGGGTGTAGTCGGCATAGCCGATAGAGATTACAGCCCACACGCGGTAGCCCTCAGGAATCTCTGGAAGAACCTCCTTAACATAGTCCTCGCTACGCTGACTCTCTGGCTCATCCTTGAGTGTGAGGTAATCGCCAACGTGTACCCAGCACGACGCCAAACCCTCGTCAACCAAAGCGAGCTGAAGCACAGTGGCCATAATCGAGGCATTAGTCTGCCACATTGGGCTTGCCTGCTCGTCGCCCAAAATTACAACAGCTGCACCTGCCTCCTCAAGAAGCGAAGCACCCCAGTCACGCAAACGACCAAGGGCGTGAACCTTCTCAAGGTTAGTAACTGCCATAAGGCGAGTAGAACGGGTATTCTTTGACGATGGTGCCAAGAGTGCGAGCTCCATTGCTGAGTAGAGCTTCTCAACCTCTACTGGCTTACCAGTATAGCGACGTGTTGAGCGACGCTTTCTTACAACTTCCTTAAAATCCATAATATATCAGTTAGTTTTGGTAAATTATTTTCTCTATTAATTGCAAAAATAGTGTTTTTTTCGTAATTTTGATGCATAGAACCAAAAAAGAGTGATAATGGAGAATATTACCGTTGCTTTGATCTACGATTTTGATGGCACGCTCGCCCCAGGCAATATGCAGGAGTACGACTTTATCCCCGCTGTGGGCAAGAGCAATATGGAGTTCTGGGAGGAGGCCAACACCCTCGCCGAGGAGCAGGATGCCGACCAGGTGCTCACCTATATGGCCCGTATGCTCCAGGCTGCACAGTCAAAGGGTCTCTCGCTTCGGCGTGAAGCCTTCCGCGAGTCGGGACGCAACGTACAGTTCTACAATGGCGTTGTGGAGTGGTTCAAGCGTATCAACGACTATGGCAAGAAGCGAGGCATCAACATTCTTCACTACGTCAACTCATCAGGCCTCAAGGAGATTATCGAGGGTACAGCTATTGCCCACGAGTTCAAGAACATCTACGCCTGCTCGTTCCTATACAATGTAGATGGCATCGCCTACTGGCCAGCTGTTGCGGTCAACTACACCAATAAGACTCAATTCATATTTAAAATTAATAAGGGAGTCGAGTCGGTCTTCGACACTAAGGACGTAAACCGATTTATGGAGGAGCACAAACGTCCAGTGCCATTTTCGCGTATGATCTACTTTGGCGATGGTACTACTGACATCCCCTGTATGCGTTTGGTCAAGAATTTTGGTGGTCACTCAATTGCTGTCTACAACCCTGAGGAGGAGCGTCAGCGTTCGTTACTCAACGAGCTTATTCGTGACAATCGTGTTAACCACGTCTGCCCTGCCGACTACTCCGAAGGCTCGGAAATCGACATTGTTGTCAAGACAATCATCGACAAAATCGAACTCGACCAGCGACTATCGGAATTGGAGGTTGCAAAGAGCATATAAACACACTATAACACCATAACACACTGAATTTCAGTCGTTTCCGCAAATACAAAATTGCACAATCGTAACACACTGATAATCAACGAGTTGAAAAATTCACAAAATCGCATTTTTCAACTCGTTGATTTTTAGATAGTTAACCACCACCTCGCGGAAAAACTTTTGCCCCAAAAATTTGTTCGCGGGCCATTTGTTACCTAACTTTGCAGTAACAAAACCGCGAAAACTATGCGACTAAACCTTAAACTTTTCACACTCCTTGCCGTGTCCTTATTCGTGACCATCTTTGCGACCGAGGCATCGGCACAGATTCGCTTTTCGTACCGCGATTCATTAGGCACCTACAAAGTTCGCTTCTACCCCCACGTGGAGAGTGACGATGCTGCCACTCGTTATCGTGTACCTTTAGTAAATAATACTACTGAGTTGCGTCTAGGCACAGCTGTAGCTGCACTTACGCCTACGGGCTATACCACCGACAATATGTGGGAACTACACTTCGAACCAGGAGAGATGGACAAAAATCTTGACTACAACAATCCATTCTGGTTTACGCTAGGCTTTGAGGCTGGATCGTGGATCAAGGAGTGGCTCTACGTTGGTGGCGTAGCAGTCTATAGCGGAGGTATTCGTACCATTCGCGAATTACCATTCAACACGCGTGTTGGCACATTCAATTTCAACAGCTACACCCTTATGCCCGAAGTACGCTTTGCGTGGGTAAGACAGGGCATTGTTCAACTCTACTCAGGTTTAGGACTCGGCCTATCATTCGCCCACTACCACGACAATGGAAACATAGCCTGGACAACGAGCATAGCCTACGACCTCACATTTGTAGGCATCAGCGTTGGCCGCAAATTCTTCGGATATTGTGACCTTGGCGTTGGCTCACGAGGCATCGTTTCGGCTGGCATTGGCTATAGGTTTAACCACAAATAAGCTCTACGACTATGAAGAATCTAAGACTACGATTTGTGCTACTTACAATTGGAGTTATGGCGGTAGCGTGGCACACTTCAGCACAGGATGTCGACATCGATGCACTCTCAAAGAGCGTCGCGACATACACCGCTGAGATTAGCAACGAGACGAGAGATGCAAAGTACTACGAAAACCTCCATCGCTTCAACAATAACTTTCCATCTCTCAAGTTCAACAACTCATTGCAAGTGGGTGCTGGAGCTCCAGGGTTGATACTCTCACTACTTTTCTGGGAATATGGATATGACAAGGACACACTACCAAGCTTTGCGAACACCTTCAGCGAGAAGCTTGCCAAAGCTCGCTTCTACGATACCCCAACAATCACCATCCCAGCACTTGCCATCGACTATCACCACAACGTGAAACGTTGGTTGGGCCTCGGCGTAAAGGGCGTTGTGGGCTTTGAGACTATGACAGAACGCCACGTTGGCACAAACAAGATATTCCGCCGCAATAGCCGCGTTGTGACCACAGCACTCTTCGATATGCGTTTTAGCTGGCTACACCGCAACTATGTCTCGATGTACTCTTCGTTAGGCCTCGGCTTTAGCTACCAGAGGGAGACAACGGGATATAGCGAGACAATCCCTATGATCGACGTCACCTGGGTTGGTCTACACGTTGGACAGCGTGTCTACGGCTTTGTTGAGCTTGGAGGATTTATTGGTGGCGTAGTTCGCGGAGGCATTGGTGTTAGATTCTAAAAATTTACGACTATGAGACGACTTATCTATACTCTACTCCTTGCAACAGCAGTACTCACAACCGCCTGCCAAACAGACGATGGCGAGAATCGTGACGCATCATTGCTGGGTAAGACAATTTGGAATGAGTCCAAGATCGATATCGAGTTTATCTGCGATGCACTCATCCACGCACTAAACATAAACACGGTATTGAACACAGCTGACCCACAGCAGCGAATGGAGCTTATCGAACGCTACTATGGCAGTGTTGAGTTCACGACCTCTGAGGTGTTGGGAGTATACTGCCTTCGCAACACCAACGGCAGCTACACCTCATATAACACCGCAAATAAGCCTCTTGGTGAGGGCGAATGGGTGATTAAGCGACACTCAGGCACAGGCTACAACCTCACCATCACACCGATGGAGGATGGAACACTCAAGGCAACATTTAACTCGCTACACATTACCGAGTCTTCAGGCAGTGCCGTGATTATTTTCACATACGAATACAAACAACGCGATGACTACCGAGGCAACTACCTCGAGGCCTATATCAGCTACGAGGGTACCATCGTAACAGTCGACAACGTCAGCAGCGAGACCAAGCCCATCACACTCACCATCAAGACAAATGGCAAGTGCAACCACTGTGACAACCACGACTTTGGCAACTCACACTACCAGATATTGTGTCACGATGCCCTCTACAACTGCACCGACGAAATATTGGTCGACATCTACGCAAGCCCTAACAAACGTGCTGAGATAACCTGTTACGGCGAGTTTGATGTATATCCAATGTAACAACTATTCGCACCCACAAAACAGAGGGGGTGTCCAACAAGTCTGTGTTGAGCCCCCTCACTTTTTAAGAAGTTGTATAACTAGAGCTAATTTTAGGCTTGTGAAGCTCAAAAAAGCGGAGTTTACTTAGCGTAAATGAGCATTTTGAGAGCGAGTATAACGACAAAGTAGCCTTGTTATACAGTTTCTTTGCTTTGCTGTGCCTATCGTATATTACAGATCAACACAGGTAATCACCCCTGACAATGCCTGTCGAAACATTGCGTCTTCGAAAACGCTCGTTTATATATTGCAATGCTCGCACTTGGATACAATTCTACTCTCTAATAATACACGTCACAATTCTCAACAAGCCAATCGTATCCATTCTCGCACGCTAATAAAATCGTAGGATGCCCACAATTGAGCAACCCAGGAATGTGCATTACCCCCAAAAGTTTTTGTATAAACTTTTGGGGGTAATGCAAAAACGTTAGCAGCCCATATTTATTTTAGTAGGTTTGTAGTAATGATGAATTATTATCCAGCAATGTATTCCTTAACAGCGCAAATGCCTTCAGGAATATCAATGAGATCGGGATGCGCTCCAACAATTTGATGAATATAAACGGAGAACCTAACGACTGAATATGTCTTGAATTCTGGATCTGTGGAGTAGGTGATATAATAGTCTCTTTTGCACGGAGAGTTTGTTTCGCTAAAAACCTTCAAGTTATTTGGTTGAATACCCACACTCTTGATGGCTAGCTCGAAACTCTCGCCCTCTCGTACTGTCTCGCCATTAACCTTTTCCCATTTTGAGATATAGCCCCTGCCTCCAGGAGGTACCATAACATATTGTTGGGTTGAATAAGTGGTTGTTGTGCCACCAGTTTTTGCACTACCAACATTGACTCCACTTGCTAATCTTCCCACAACGGTGCCTCCAAGACCAAATAATCCCGCTACAGCACCTAAATTTAGGCTTGCTCCAGATGTTTTACCATCGTTGATCGATACAACTTTCGATGGATCGTAGTAGCATCGGGTCGCAAATTTATCAGTCGAGAAGCTGTTTCCTAAATCGACATAAATAACCTTGTCGGTTTTATTTTTAAGAGCAATGTTTGCTCCATTATATATCACCTCTATCTCATTAGTTGATACTACTGACGATTCGGTAAATACCAGTTTGACAACAGCAAAGTTGGTTCGTCCGAAACGTGGCTGGCGTTTAGGAACCATATCACCACGACCATTTGATCCATATCTCGATTGACGGATCATCTCACCATTTCTCTCGTCGGGCTCAACTTCTATGAGCTGTGGTGCATTTGGGTCACTTGCAACACTGCTGCTGCTTGTAGAGCTGCTGGCCACTGGCTCGTTCGAGAACTCCTCAATGTCGCCTCCCTTGTACTGAATCTGTGTTACAGTGTTCTTGTTAATAGTATAAAGAGGGCCGTCAAGGTTGCTGAATCTCTTGTATTTAATCTCGGTTTGTGTGATTTCAAGCACCTTAGCCTTTACGCTCTTTCCATCTCTAAACGTGATGATATCTTGAGCATATAGCGAGTGCGAGATTAGGCACAACAAAAGGATTAAAATTATCTTTCTCATATCGTTATCTATTATTTATCTCTTACGGCACGAACAGTTACGATGTTTTTATATGAGTGTGAGGGTTTGTCTGTTGCGAATAGCCCATGAGCCACAGCACCGTTGTGGGAAAATATCCACAAACCACGATCAGTAGGGGTCGAACAGCTATAGCCCCAAAATGTTACTGGTATAAATATGCTATTGCCATTTTGACCTGTAACTCTACTTCCCCATACTTTTTTGCCATTTATTTTTATTTTTTCTGCTGTCCAAGTACAGCCCATCAGTTCACACCATTCCATATAAGTGGGAGTTCTCCACCCTTGTCCCCAGGTTGCCGTCGCCGCATCGTATTCAGCGTTTCCCGAAAAATCCTCCTGTCTATCTATCTTATATACACCATATTTTACTCTTAGCGGTGCTTGGGTAGTAGTGCCCGGTACGAATGTTGTGCCATGTTCATAAGGAGATGTGGCACCTACATCATATGTCGCCCAATAAACACTTAGGCCTAAGTCGACATACTCCTGTGCTTTTGCTGATAGCGATAGTGTTGCAGCAAGCAATAAAAATAAAATCTTCTTCATCGTTGTGCTATATTAAGATTAGCGATAGGTAATTTCGTATTCTACATACGATACTTCAGGAGATTCCGCATTGTTGCTATAAAAGTATGAAGTATATTTAACAATATTATTATGTGAGTCATACTCATACTCATATTCATATTTAATGGACATGTTGTAAGTATATTTTGATTCTACTACATCGCCTCTCGTATTATATTTGAGAGTGGAAACCAACTTCCCACTTTTGTCATAATGATTTTGCTCTTTTGGAGTTTTACTGCCATCAGTGTAGTATATAAGATGATCTCTTATAATGTCGTTAACGTACCTTTTGCTCTCTGAGAGATTATTGTTTTCATCATACGAGTAGATTGTATATTCAGTAATTGTCTTATTCTCAACTTTGCAAGTTGGTGTTAGAATTTGATTACCCTTTTTATCGTATGTTACCTTATGTTCAAGATTCGTATATGCTTGAGTTAACTCTTTAATTATATTGCCTCTATCGTCATATTCGTATATATAGTCATAGCGAGATACTAAATTATGATTTCCATCAAAATTGCATTCGCTGACCAAATTGTTGTTGGAATCATAGGTATAAATTGTTGATTCGGTTAAATTATTCTTATTGTCAAACTTGCTTTGCAATATCTTATTGCCGTTATTATCGTATAAGTAACGGTATTTATATTCATCTTCTCCACTTTCCCAATCTACGTACTCGCATATCAGTTCATTTTTATCATTGTACTCAAATGTGCCAAGATCACGACCCCAAAACTTGGAAAATCGACGGTCTTTTGATTTGACCTTCACTATCTTGCCGCTATCGTTGTATTCGAATTGTCGAATAGCATTAAATCTCATCTTGCCTCTATCATTTTCAAAGAAAGATTCCATATATACAACATCGCCTTTGTCGTTAAACTCATAATATTCAACCTCATTTGCTCTATAGTCTTCATCATATTCACCTTTGATTTTTATGTATTGAACATCTCCATATAAATCATCGGTATATGTCGACCCCCAGCAGAATATTTCATTCCAGCCATATCTGTTGGGTGCCGCCTCTTTCTGAGTTTGTTGTGCTGATACGATGCCTATAAATGCAATAAGGCATAGAGTTAGAAGTAAAAGCTTCTTCATAATGGTAGTGTGTAAGGTGTCCGACAACTCCAGTAGGACGAGTTTGTAAAAAAAGAAAGTGTGGAGTCGATTTCCGTTTATTGAATAGAAGGTTGTGGAAAGACCTTAAGAGAATAAACGATACAATGCCCCACACTTGGATAGTATGGGGTGTACGCACAAAAGTGCATAGCCACACATAGCTATACAAGAAATGAGTGCTGTTCGTCATCCTCTCTTTTGAAAACTTCCACATTTTCTATTCAGGACTGCGAAAACACTTTCAGTATGTCTGCTATTCCTGAGAACAGCACTACAAATTTAAAAATAATTTCTTAAACGAACAACACTCTTGGGGACATTGTGCAAAAATAATATGCTGCTCACATCGGTGAGTAGCACTATTTTTAATGGGTTAGGATAGGTTTAAATGGGTTTTGATGGGTGTGAATGGGGGGGGGAAGCATATTATCTCATATAAACTCCAATTAGGAGTTAGCTGCAATGCTTGGCATAAAAAAAACGGATGGGCTGAATCTCTTGTATTTAATCTCGGTTTGCGTGATCTCCAGCACCTTAGCCTTTACACTCTTTCCATCTGTAAACGTGATGATGTCCTGAGCATATAGCGAGTGTGCTATTAGACATAATAGTAGGCTTAAAATTATCTTTTTCATACGTCGCAAATTATTTGTCTCTTACGGCACGGGGAGTACCCCAACAATAGTATGGATTTTTCACGGGAATCCACAATATCTGTTTGTTTTTAATATGTGCAAATACCCACATCTTACCCTTCTTCTTGGTATTGGGAGCAGAGCATAAGCTTTGTGCGGTTACATCCATTGCACCAGTTGTGTGCATAAATATACTATTGCCATTAGGTCCAGGGAGGTTCTATAAATTCAATTTACCATTAACGAGTAGTCAGAAACTCTTTAAGGCTACCGCTAATGTGATTTTGCTTTCACAAATTTAATAAAACTTTTTCTGATTTTTGGGCAAATTTCAGCGTTTTTTAGTGAAGGATAATTTACTGATTAACAAATGGTTAATTCACAGAACCCTCCTTAAACCACAATAGGGTTGTCAAACAGTGACAACCCCATTATTTATATTCTAATATCCCTGAATCACATTGGAAAAACGCATCCAACCATCCGCTTCGCGATACTCCGCAATACTCGACAATGGCACAAAGATCTCAACACCATTGGGAATTGCAGATGTATTACCAAGTCGTGGCGGCATAATAGGTCTTAGATAGATAGTCTCGAGAGACGAGCAGTTCGCAAAACAGTAATTGCCGATGGTTGTAACATCTTGGGGTATCGTAACCGTTGCAAGCGACGAACAGCCATTGAAAGTATATGCATCAACCACCTCAAGCGACTCAGGAAGAGTAATCATCTCCAACCCAGGACACTCATAGAATGCGTGCTCCGAGAGTTGCTTAACAGAGCAACCGAGTGTAACATTGCAAAGAGTACCGCAATGAGCAAAGGCTCCACTACCTATCAGAGCGACACTATTGCCAATAATCACAGTCTCGACATCGAGAGCTGAGAGAGCAAAGTTTCCAATCGACACTACATCATCTCCAAAGATTACCTCCTCTACCGAGATACCATACAACCAGTGACTTTTAGAGTGTGAGTTATACTCAAAGTTTGGAGTATTAAAATTGATTTCAAGTTGATCAATATGGCAATCATCAAATGCTCCGCGACCAACAGATTTAACACCTCGACCGAGGTACATATATTCAAGACCACACTCAGCAAAGGCCTCTGCTCCAATACTCGTAACATCGTCAGAGATAGTTACAGTATCGAGATTGTCGTAATTATAGAATGCGTAGCTACCAATCGATTTGATTGCAGATACGTCGAGATGAGTGAGCTCTGCATTGCCAACAACAAGGAGATTATCACCCCTATGCAGCGGATTAGCAGAGGCATTATTGAACGCAATACCGCACCAGGTAGCCAAATCATCGACCATCACCTTTTCAACATCACAACCCTCAAATGCCGAAGCTCCAACAATTCTACAACCACCGCTAAACTGGAGTAGCTCGAGAGGATCATAACCATAAAAGGCATACTTTCCAAGATCTCCATTTACAGTAACACACTCAAACTCTGAGCCATACAACCAGTGATTAACATCGAACAGACCCTGTTGATGTGGCACACTGCAATTAATAACGAGCTCGGCACAGCACCCCTCAAATATAGAGCCACCAAGACTATTTATAGAATGAGGCAAGAGAAATGTATCAATACCCGAACAGCGAGCAAAGGCTCTACTGCCAATATTTCTAAGACTCAATGGAAGATCAATCTCATCTAGAAGAGAGCAATTCTCAAAGGCCTCATCCTCAATGGTTCGAAGAGTTGCGGGAAGCTTAATCTTCGAGATATCGCTATTATCGGCAAATGCTCGTTCAGGGATTGACAAAACCTGATCGTTAAAAATTAGACGACCCGAACGTCCATCGTAAAGATGAAGGGCGTATGCAGAGCCGAAGCCGTCAACGGCATTTAGCACAAGAGGCTCATCATTGGACTTGTAGAGAATCTCGTTTGTTGCATCACCAGGTGCTGACTGCACAACGGTAAAGGTATGAATCACCTCATCGCAGTTGCGAAGGTCACGGGCCGTAATTACTGCAACACGCGACATATCAGTCGTATTTTCCTCAATCTCAAAGCATAGCTTATCGTCACGCATCGAGCGAGTCTCCAGAAGCTTAATCCACGACTTACCAACTGGAACATCTATCGAGTATCCTATATTTGTCTGGACATCAATCTCGAGTGTTGTTGCTCGGGAATCGACAACGTATGCCTCTGTAGGCTCCACATCGAAACGCTCACGCATACGCTGCTTAACGGGGATAGTTACAGCACTGCCATTGACAAGTTTTATGAGAATATGACTCACTCGCTCCTCTCCAGCATCGTGCGACTCAACAAAGATTGTGAAGGCTCCATCTAACTTAGTGCCCGAAGCTGGCACAACACTAACCCACTCGTCGCCACACACGACACTCCAATCACAATCGGCCGTAAACGTATACTTTAGTGAGCCCGCATCTGGGCTAAACTCAGGAGTAAGGTTGCAATAGGGATCAAACTCAATGGCTATATGAGGCTCTTTGTCACACGCAACAGAGAGTACGACAGCAGCAAAAAGTGCGAAAATAGAGTATATGTATCTCATACCTATATTTACTTGCTCTGTATCATACTTTTTTTTGAGTAATCCCACAACTGCACTATATCCACCCTACTTTAGATGGTCACTATTCCACTCGCGTGAGCCGTCGAAATAGAAGACTGGACGGTTGCGAATAACACTCTTGAGGGCAAGGTAGCTCTCGTAGAGACAGATACCATTCGAACTATCATCTGCCAAAATATAGGCAACCACCGAGGTATG